>CAYJMU010000007.1:0-17273 GCA_964371605.1 uncultured Lachnospiraceae bacterium | reverse complement strand
AAATGCTCTATCAGCTATATTTTTTATAGTTTCTGGTAAAGATGCGCTAGTAATAAATTTATAATCCTCAAATGCCGCACTTCCCAAACTTGTCACACTTTTCTCAGCATAGCTTCTAGGAATAACTATTTCCCCCGAGATATCTGACCCTTTCCCATAGACTGTCACACCTTCAGCACCATCTACATATATCAGTTTCTCATCGCTCCCCAAACAATTATATCTTACACCAAACCCTGAATCGGCCCTCCAGTTTTCACTCCAATTTCCTACAGGAGCATCCTCATCCACATAAATGTACACATAAGTTTTTTCCCATCTCGATTGACTAAACGCCAATGGCGACACATTATCCACACTGCTAGGGATAATTACACCTTCTAAATAATTCACATAATTAAATGCCTCTGTCGCTATACCCATTATACCATTTGGAATATCCAGAACTTTCACAGCTGTACTAGATGTTTCATATCTTAATAACCAACTAAATTCATTAGCTGCGTTTCTTCCGTAAAGAGCTCCGTCCTTCCAATTATCTATGTTATCTGCATACGCAGTATTATAGAAAATATTACTTCCGATCTCTGTCACGCTGTCTGGTATAGCTAATGAAGTTAAATTACTGCAATAAGCAAACGCAGAATTTCCTATACTTGTCACACCATCAGAGATAGTCACTGATGTTAAACTGCTGCAACCATAAAACGCAGAAGAGCCTATACTTGTCACACCATCAGAGATGGTCACTGATGTTAAACTGCTGCAACCCCTAAACGCAGAAGAGCCTATACTTGTCACGCTACTAGGGATAGTAATAGTAGTTAAACCGCTGCAACCATCAAAAGCATACGACCCCATAATAATCACGCTACTAGGTATAGTCACCGATGTTAAACCGCTGCAACCAGAAAACGCATAATTCCCTATACTTGTCACGCTATCAGGGATAGTCACTGATGTTAAATTGCTGCAATCTCTAAACGCAGAAGAGCCTATACTTGTCACACTGCCTGGTATAACTAATGAATCTAAACTACCGCAATAAGCAAACGCAGAAGAACCTATATTAGTCACACTACTAGGGATAGTCACTGATGTCAAACTGCTGCAACTCTTAAATACAGAACTTCCTATACTTGTCACGCTACCAGGGATAGTCACCGATGTTAAACTTGTACACCCCTCAAACGCTTCATCACCTATAGCAGTCACACCTTCAGGAATATTTAATATTTTTAATTTTGTCAACTCTTCATAGCTATTAGACTCATCATAAATAACTCCATCATCAACTCTTTCAATTACTTTAATGCTAACTGGCACGCTAAGACTTTCTATACCACTACCAGCCAATCCTTTCATGTCTAATTTTTCTAAAGTAGCAGGAAGTAAAACATGTGTCACACCTGGGTTTCCTCCGTGGCTAGAAGAAAACATTCCTTCTACATAATAATATTCCATTCCCGGATGATACCCTACACCAACATATGATTTCACCTCTTTCACATCATTTGAAAATATGGTCACGTCTGGATTCCCTGACACTTTCCCAGCATTCATATCTGCCGCATACACATTAGGTTGAGCGAAAACTGCGCTTATAGGAGCTTCCACCTGTGGCATAGTATACCAAAACTGATTATTCAGAGTATCATATGCTTCATCCACCACTCTGCTATCGCTATGATCTGAAACTGTATATATCTTATTACTATCTAGCACCTCTATATTAGCACCCATAGTAGTATAGTTAGTGGTCATGGTAGAAGTGTAGTCATATTGACCAGCGCCACTTCCTAATTCTGCCGCCGTGAAGAAATAGAACTCTCCACTTGCTATATTTGAATTAGTTATATTTTGATAAGTCACACCTTCATTATATACTAGTTTAAACTTATCACCTGTTTTATTTGGAACTATTGAAATTAAACTTTCATCTACCGTGCCTTCTGGATAAACTAAACTAAATGTAGCCACCCAATCATACACTATAGCTATCACGCTACTTTCTGTTATATTCACGATAAAATCTTGACCAGCAGGAATGATAGTGTCACTCACTGGCGTGCCGTTTACTGATACACTTTCTAATGTATAATCAGCACTTGGAGTCACGTTAAAAGTTATACTACCATCTCTAGTATATGATGGAATAGTTGTTGTCCCATTTCCTGTGATATCTAAATCTATATTTTTTATGCCGGTGATATCATCACCTACTAGCGTAGCTAAATCAGCTGCCGTAGCCGGGCTAGTGTTAGCTGATTGAACAGCTTTAGCATTCATATCTAGAGTGTCACCTGTAGTAGGCGTCACACTGAAAGTATTCGCCGCTTTTTCAAGGAATGTATATGTAGTCCCTACTGTCATCGCTAGTGGCTGACTATCTACCTTGTCCATTAGGTAGTAGTATTGACCTATTCTTTCCCAGTAGTAAACTGAACTTTCATATGTAGTTAAATCATGGTTCAGAGTGTAAGCCGTAGCATCAGCACCTAAAAACTCCATATAGATTCTTCCATATGCTGACTGACTGTCTGCTTTTAGCTCTAAGGTCACATCACTAGCGAGTGAAATGCTACCATCTAGCACGCTTTGGTTAAATAAGTTCTGACTAACGCTATCGTCATTCACCCCTATTATAATCCTACCTACTGTCAAATTCTCAGTAGCACTTTTCTCATCTGTGAACCACGCCTTAGAAACTAATATGCCACCTATCACCACGAAGCATAGCGTCGCTAATAAAAGCATCATTAATGATGAAAAGCTTATCCCTTTTTTCTCTTTTTCTCTATACATACTTTCACTCTCCTAAATATGAATTTATTATATCTCATTTTTTGTAATTTATATATTTATAATTTTGCCTAACGATTATAGAATATAATAAAATAATAATAAATTTACAACTTTATATAATAGCGAAGAAAAAATTAAAAATCAAACAATTTGATATAAAAAATATACTTTTTAGCATTTTTTATAAAAAAAAGCGGAAAAATTCCGCCTTTTTTACGCACTTTCATTCACTAGTGCTTTTAAATCTTTTATTTGTGTTTTTAGTTTTAAATCGATTTTTAATTGGTTAGATATTTTATCTCTGCTATGCATGATAGTAGTATGATCTCTTCCGCCGAAGTAGCTACCTATAGCCATTAGCGGCATGGTTAGCATCTCAGTGATTAGATACACGCATATCATTCTAGCCTCAGCTATCTCTTTAGTCCTTTTCTTCCCGATTAGTTCTTCTTTAGAAACATTATAATATTGAATAACTGCATTAAATATCTTGTCAATATTTATCTCACTTCTTTCATTATCCATTTTGTCTTTTAGTGCTATCTTAGCATCTTCTAAAGTAGCGAAGTGCTTTCCATTCAAGCTAGCGTATAATGCCACCTTGATCAGCACGCCTTCCATCTCACGAACATTACTGTCTATATTTTCAGCTAGGTATTCCACCACATCTCTATCTAGATTATACCCTTCCTCTTCTGCCTTTTTCTCTAATATCGCTACCCTTGTTTCATAGTCAGGCATTTGGATATCTTGAACTAGGCCGCTAGCAAATCTACTTTTCATTCTCTCGCTAAGAGTGGCTATCTCACTAGGATGCCTATCACTTGCTATTATGATTTGTTTTTTAGATTGGTAAAGTTCATTAAAAGTATGGAAGAATTCTTCTTGCGTTTCCTTCTTGTTAGATATACTTTGAATATCATCTATAATGAGTACATCTAGATTTCTATATTTTTCTCTAAATAATTGGACGCTGTTTTCATTGTTTTTTTTCTTCAAACTATTTATGTAATCTATAGTGAACTTTTCACAAGTAATATATAGTGCATTTAGCTCTGGCTTATTTTTCCTGATCTCATTACCTATAGCGTTCAATAAGTGAGTCTTGCCAAGCCCTACACCGCCGTATATGAATAGCGGGTTTATCTTCGTTCCAGGATTTTCCGCCACTCCTTTACTAGCTGCGAAAACGAAGTTATTACTATCGCCAACTATGAAATTATCGAATGTATATTTAGGCATAAATGAACTAGGTCTTTCACCTATCACTTCCACTCTTTTTTCATCTTCAGCTAGCTTAGATTCTATTTGGCTTCTTTCCTCTGGATCTAAAACTTCGAACTCTTTCACGCTATCGCCGAAAACTTCAGCTATACATAATTTGATCACCGCGAAATGATTCTTTTTCACTTGAGCTTTAGCCAGTGCAGTATTAGCCGCCAGTAGTAAAACGCCGTCTACCACCTTCAAAACTTCCAGTGATTTCACCCACAAGTCGTAGCTGATGCTATTCATTTCCTTCTCTACTAATTTCAATACTTCTTGCCATTGATCGTTAATTTTTTCCATATTTCTATAATATACTCTAGCCTAAGAAAAGTCAAGCAAGAAATGCCGAATTTCTTTATTATTTTTAATCCTTTTTTATATATTTTTCTTGAAATTCACCTCTAAATATGGTAAAATAATGATAGAAAAAAACCTTTCGTATAATAATATATTATTATACGAGATATATTTTTTAAAATGATTATTTAGGAGTAAATATGAGCAAAGAAAACAATGGCGTGGATTTAAAAAAATCTACGCAATACACGGAAAGTGATATTCAAGTTTTAGAAGGATTAGAAGCTGTTAGAAAAAGACCAGGTATGTATATAGGATCTACCGACACTCGCGGACTTCATCACCTAGTGACAGAAGTAATGGATAATAGTGTGGATGAGTCATTAGCTGGATACTGCACAGAAATCAAAGTCACACTTAACGCAGACGGCAGCTGCTCTATAGCGGACAATGGTCGCGGTATACCTACTGGAATACACAAGACTGAAAACAAAAGCGCGGTAGAGGTAGTTTTAACTAAGCTTCATGCAGGCGGAAAGTTTGGCGGCGAAGGATATAAAATCTCTGGTGGACTTCATGGCGTGGGACTAAGCTGCGTGAATGCACTAAGCGAATGGCTAGTAGCAGACATCTACCAAGGCGGAAAGCATCATCAAATGAAACTTTCTAGAGGCCTGCCTCTTACATCACTATCAGTTGTGGGAGATGTAGATTATACAGGAACTACTATCACCTTCCTTCCAGATTCAGAAATTTTTGAAACTACTGAGTTTAATTATGAAACACTAAAAGGAAGATTTAGAGAAATAGCCTTCCTAAATAAAGGAATTACTATCATATTTAATGACGAGAGAACAGAAAACGGAAAGAAAGAAACATTTTGCTACAATGGCGGGATTATAGAGTTCGTAGAACATTTATCTGTAAACAAGGGAAGCTTATTTGAAAGCCCTATATATGTAAACAAAGTGAACGCTACTAACCAAGTAGAAATTTCATTCCAATACACTGACACTTATAGTGAAGCCATCTACGCTTACGCTAACAATATCAACACTGCTGAAGGCGGAACGCACCTAGTAGGATTTAAAGCTAGCATTACTAAACTAATCAATGACTATGGTAAGACTAACAAAATCTTAAAAGATAATGAAAAGCTTAGCGGTGATGATGTTAGAGAAGGATTAGTAGCCGTAATCAGCGTAAAACTAATGGACCCTCAATTCGAAGGTCAAACTAAAACCAAACTAGGAAATAGCGAAATGCGTTCTATAGTAGAAAAAGCCATGGCGGAAATATTCGGTTCTTTCTTAGAAGAAAATCCTAAAGAAGCTAGAGAACTGATATTTAGATGTCTTACAGCTAGCAGAGCTAGAGAGGCAGCTAGAAAGGCTAGAGAACTCACTCGTAAGGGATCATTAGAATCTACTTCTCTTCCAGGGAAATTAATCGATTGTAGTGAGAAAGACCCTAAGCTATGTGAAATATATTTAGTAGAGGGTGACTCTGCTAGCGGAACAGCTAAGTCAGGTAGAGATAGAAGATATCAAGCCATCCTTCCACTTAGAGGAAAGATATTGAATGTAGAAAAAGCAAGACTAGCGAACATTCTAGCTAATGAAGAAATCAAAAATATGATTACTGCATTTGGTTGTGGCATACACGAAGAGTTCAATGAACAAAAATTAAGATATAACAAAATCATTTGTATGACGGATGCGGATGTGGATGGTAGCCATATTAGAATACTACTACTCACCTTCTTCTTCAGGTTCATGAGACCACTTATAGAAAACGGGCATGTATATTCAGCTATGCCGCCATTATATAAAGTGAACAAAGGAAAGGAAGAACACTATTTCTTCTCAGACGCAGAACTGAACGAATTTATGGAGAGCACCGAAAGACGAGGTGTGACTGTCCAAAGATACAAAGGTCTTGGTGAAATGAACAAAGATCAATTATGGGAAACTACCATGAACCCAGAAAATAGAACACTGATCCAAATCACTATGAATGATGCGGTAGAAGCTGATAGCATATTCAATACCCTTATGGGAGAAGATTCAGAACTAAGAAGACTATTCATAGAGAACAATGCTACTTTAATAGACGAGTTAGACGTGTAGGAAAGAGAAAGGAGAAAACATGAAAAAGCAAGATGATAATCTAAACGAGATTATAGACAATACTAAATATTTGCCGATAGAGATAAATGATGAAATGAAGAAAAGTTTCATCGCTTACGCTATGGCGGTGAACGTTAGCCGTGCTATACCTGATGTAAGAGACGGGCTTAAACCTGTGCATAGAAGAATCCTTTTCTCACTAGACGAAATGGGCCTTCATAGCGACAAGCCATACAAAAAATGTGCGAGAATAGTCGGAAACGTTATGGGTAAATATCACCCACATGGTGATAGTGCTATATATGACGCGCTAGTAAGACTAGCCCAACCCTTCTCTATCAATATGACACTAGTAGACGGGCATGGAAACTTTGGCAGCGTGGACGGAGACGGCGCGGCTGCTATGAGATATACAGAAGCTAGACTTAGTAAAGTTAGTAGAGAGATGCTGAAAGAAATAGATAAAGATACAGTAGACTTCTACCCTAACTATGATGAAACAGAAATGCAGCCAAGGGTATTACCTAGCAGATTCCCTAACTTCTTAGTAAATGGAAGTTCAGGCATCGCTGTAGGTATGGCAACCAATGCCCCACCACATAATTTAACAGAAGCGATCAATGCAGTATTAGCATTGATAGAAAATGAAGATATTACTATAGATGAACTGATCACGCATTTGCCTGCTCCTGACTACCCTACTGGCGCTATGATTATGAGCAATTCAGGTATAACGAGCGCTTATAAAACTGGTAGAGGTGGCGTGGTGATTAGAAGTAAATCACATATAAAAGAATTATCAAACGGCAAGAGCCAAATCATAGTGACTGAAATACCTTACCAAGTGAATAAGTCTAAATTAGTTATGAGCATAGCTGATTTAGTGAAAAACAAAAAAATAGAAGATATCTCTGACATCCGCGACGAAAGCGGCAGAGAAGGAACGCGAATAGTTATAGAAGTGAAGAAAGATAGAAATGCTCAAGTGGTATTAAACTCACTTTATAAACATTCACAACTCCAAACATCTAACGGAATCATCTTCCTAGCATTAGTGGGCAAGACCCCTAAAATTCTTAACCTAAAAGAAATCTTGACTCACTACCTTGATCACCAAAAAGATATTATCACTAGAAGAACAGCTTACGACAAGAGAAAGGCGGAAGAAAGAGTTCATATCTTAAAAGGATTATTAATAGCCTTAGATAATATAGATGAAGTGATAGCTATCATCAAGCGTAGCGCAGATAGAGCAGAAGCTTTAACTAACCTAAAAGAAAGATTTGGGCTAGATGATATTCAGGGCGTGGCTATTCTGGAAATGAGACTCCAAAGATTGACTGGTCTAGAATATGACAAAATCAAATCTGAAATAGATATGCTATTATTAGCTATAGCAGATTATGCAGATATCTTAGCTAATCCTCAAAGGGTGCTAGATATCATAAAAGAAGATCTAACAGTTATAAAAGAAAAATACGGTGAAGAAAGAAAGACAGAAATATCATTTGATTTAAGTGACATAAACATCGCTGACCTTATAAAAGAGGAAGATGTAGTATTATCACTCACCCACCAAGGATATATCAAGAGAATACCTGTCACTGAATACAGAGCTCAACATAGAGGGGGCAGAGGAATAGCTTCACACAAGACTAAGAATGATGACTTTGTGGAAAACATCATCCCTACTAGCACTCACTCTAAATTATTCTGCTTCACATCACTTGGAAAAGTATACAAGATGATGGGGTATGAGATACCTGAAGCTAGCAGAACAGCTAAAGGCAGAGCTATGATAAACATGCTTAGCTTAGCTGAAAATGAAAAAGTGAATGCTATCATCCCTATCCCTAAAGATTCAGACGGAAAGATACTCCTTGCTACTAAAAATGGTCTAATAAAGAAAATGGATTTATCTAATTTCGAAAAGATTAACAAAAATGGTAAAATAGCTATTACATTGACTAGCGATGATAAACTTATCGGCGCTGAACTATTAAATGTAGGCGAAGAAGTATTCATAGCTAGCGATAGCGGCAAGTGTATCAGATTTAAAGAATCTGACATTCGTGAAACTGGTAGAAACAGCATGGGCGTGAAAGCTATGAAACTGGAAGATGATTCATCTCTTATCAGCATGCTAGTAGTGAAAGAAGGATTAGATATCTTAACTATCACTGAATTAGGCTATGGAAAGAGAACGGCGGAAAGCGAATACAAAGTTCAAGGCAGAGCGGGCAAAGGATTGAAAGCAGGAACGTTTAAAGACAAGACTGGTTTAATCGTAGCCGTGAAGCAAGTGGACAATGAAAATGATCTTATGTGCGTGACTAATAACGGAACACTTATAAGATCTAGCGCAGACGAAATCAACACTACTGGAAGAAGCAGTATGGGCGTGAAAGTAATGCGCGTAGCCGAAGGTGAAAAAATCATCAGCGTGGCTATAGTAGAAAAAGTTAGCGAAGAAGATACAGCAGAAGAAGTAGACGAGAATACTTCAGCTAATATCGAAGAATAATAAAATACTAATTAATAAGAAGGTAGCCATGGCGAAAGTTATTAAACTGCCCTACGCACCTTCTTATTTTATTTTAAACTGAGAAAGGAGAAAATATGAAAATATCTAGCATAGAGCTGAAAGATTTTAGAAATTATAAATATGAAAAAGTTAACCTTGCTGATAATTTAAATCTCCTTATCGGTGAAAATGCACAAGGAAAAACTAATTTACTAGAAGGCATATACTTTTCCACCATAGGAAAAAGCTTTAGAACTAATAAAGAAAGCGACCTGATTAATTGGGATAGTAATCATGCAGAAACACTTATAGAATTCAAAAAAATAGGTGGCAGCAAGAAAATTAGCGTAAGACTGAACAAAGTCGGCAAAAAAATGATCAAAATCAATGGCGTAGGCATCACGAAAATTAGCGAGCTAATAGGAACTATGAATGCGGTATTATTCTCACCTAGTGATTTAGATATAGTGCAAGACAGCCCTACTCCTAGAAGAACATTCATAGATATCAGCATCAGCCAAATAAACAAATCATACTTTTACTTTCTGAATAGATACCAAAAGATTTTAGCAGAAAGAAACAAGCTGCTGAAAAGCAGGAAAAGTGAAAAAACTATTTATGACACTATATCTATATGGAATGAAGCCCTTGCTAATTTCGGCAGCAAAATCATTATGTATAGAATCAAATTCATTTCTCTTCTATCTAAATATGCTAAAGCAGAGCATTTATACCTCACTAGCGGAAAAGATGACTTAGATATATATTATGCAGGGATTACCGCAGAAAACGAACGCGAGATAGAAAAAATATTGATAAGTGAATATGAAAAGAATTTTGAAAAAGATTTGAATTTGGGATACACCAGCATAGGCCCACATCGTGATGATATTAAGCTGATAGTGAATGATAAAGATGCTAGGACATTCGGCAGTCAAGGTCAGCAGCGAACTATCGCCCTCAGCCTAAAATTAGCAGAACTAGAAATATATAAAGATGAAACAGGAGAATATCCCATCCTTCTATTAGATGATGTGCTTAGTGAATTAGATACGCACAGGCAGTCTAGACTTCTGGAAAAATCTACTAAAATTCAAACCATCATCACTAGCACGCATATACCTAAAGAAACTCCATCTTCAGCTAATATAATCAAAATCAAAAATGCAAAACTTATATAAAGAAAAAAAAGAAGACACTTTCACTTAGTCGTCTTCTTTTTTCATATATTTAGCGATATAGCTAATGCTCTATCTATATCACGCATCTTGCTTTCACCTAAATTACTCACCTTACTTTTCAGCCTCATCTTATCTATCGTCCTGATCTGCTCTAATAATATTACGCTATTCATAGGCAAATTATATGTACTCCCATTCAGCGCTATATGTGTAGGAAGCTTAGCCTTATCCATTTTACTAGTGATAGCCCCTACGATAGTAGTAGGACTATATTTATTTCCGATATCATTTTGGAGCACTACCACCGGCCTAAGTCCGCCTTGTTCGCTACCCACCACCGGACTTAAATCTGCGTAAAATATGTCCCCTCTTTTGATTTCCATTCTGGCCTCCGAAAGTTAAATTCCAAGGAAAGCCTCCGAAGCATTTTCATCCACTATCTCTAGAGATTCTTCTGCTAAACTTATTAGTTCATCTATATCTTTTCTAGTTAGTTTTCCATAGGCCGATATATGCTCGCTTTCCTTATAATCCATTTTATGCGAGCGGCTCTTAGATATGTCAATATTTTTTGCATATTTTTCTAACTCTTCTTTATATGATGAAAATGCCTCTTCTTTCCTATACATAATAATCTCCCTTTGAGCCCTTTCTTAAACGCTGTATTTTAGCATTTCTTGAAATAATATGTGCTATTTTTCAGTTATTATACACTGAGTGAAAACAGTGCCACCGTCATGCGATATAGCTATTAGAACATTTTCTTTTTTTTCACCTTCTACTATTATGAAAGGCTTACCTTTTTCATCATGACTTATCTCGATGCTTTTTAAATGGTCGAGATTTTTTATGCCACTGCCCACTGCCTTTAGATAACTTTCTTTAGCTGAAAATATGCCGGCTAAAGATTCTAGCTTATCTCGCCTTTCAGTCGCGTATGCTATTTCAGCCTCTGAAAAAATTTTTTTCATCTTCTCTTCAGATGCTAGTATGCTTTTCATCCTTTGTGCTTTCATCACATCTATGCCTAATTTCATCTATTCCTTCTCCCAAATCATTTCTCTAAATACTGAGCTGCTTTTCACTTCATCATAGCTAAACCCTTTTCCCAGCATATGCCTGATAAGTTTCTCTTTAGTTTTATAATCTGATTTTCTATTGTTCATATATTTAGCTATCAGCCTATCTACCACTGCACTACTGCTGAAATCTTCTTCATCTTTTAATTTTTCTATAGCCCTTAAAACGACTTCATCTTTCACGCCTTTAGCCTTCAGCTCATTTTTGATTTTAATTATTCCGCTGACATTTCTTTTATAAATGATATAATTCTTAGCATATAATTCATCATCTAAAAATCTTGAAGCCAAGAAGTCTGCTACTAGCCTATCTATGATATGATGAGAAAAGCCTTTCCCTTTTAGATACTCTCTGATCTGCCACTCAGTTTTAGCCATTTTAGATAACAAGAATATAGAACGCTCGACAGCTAGTTTATAATTCTTCCTGTCACAAATTTCTTTTAGCCAATTTTCATCCACTTCACTGCCAGTCATTAGCCCATTACTAACGCATTCTTTTTTATCCAGCAGGTCGAAGTATTCTTGGTCTAGAAATATGACATTTCTCTTCTTATCCTTTTTGCTTTCTACTATGCCTGTAATTTTACGCATATCCACCTCTATTTATAGCTCTTAAGTATATAATAACCTTTATCTTTTTTCAATATTTCCACTGACCTGAATTTTTTAAGAAGATGCGCCCTAAATGATTCTAATCCATGTTTCTTTTTAATGACATTGATGAATATTCCTTCTTCTTTTAATTTTTCATAGCTTTCATCTACCAACTGAAATAACAATTCCTTACCCGTTCTTATAGGTGGATTAGTGACTATATAATCACAGCTTCCTTCCACCTCACTAGTGAGATTACTTAGCAGCACGCTTTCAATATTTTTCACGCCATTTTCAGTTATATTTTTTTTAGTAAGTTCTACAGCTGTATTATTTATATCTGCCATAACCCAATTACTATCTGGAAAGTTTTTAGCCAGAGCTATACCTATTACCCCATATCCACAGCCAAGATCTAAACATCTTCCGCTTAATTTTTCTTTTTTGATAATGGTATGAATCAAAAGATTAGAGCCATAGTCTACATCATTTTTAGAAAAAACATCTTTACAAGAATGAATAATATATTTATCACCATTTATATAATGAATGAATGAGAAAAAATCTTCTTCCTTTTTTTCACTATCTATATAGTAATGTCTCATTTTATTCTCGTTCATACACTTCACCCTCTTCTAAAATTTTTACATTGTATTTTTCTATATCATTTAGAAATAAATTTTCACTAGCAGCCTTCACTAATAATTTCACAGCGATAATTTCGCCATAACTTGTTGCTACTTTTTTTACACTCTTTTCACTCTCTAGCATTTTTATGATAGCTGCATTTTCGTAGCTAAGCGAAAGCGTAAACACTTTACACTTTTCATAGCTTTCTATTTCAGCATTTTTTATGCTCTCTTTCACACTTTCTATATACGCTCTAACCAGCCCGCCAGCGCCGAGTAGTATTCCGCCGAAATATCTAACCACTACTACCGCCACGCCTCCTAGCCCATGTTTTTTTAGCGATTCCAGCATAGGCTTACCTGCCGTTCCTTGAGGCTCGCCATCATCACTCGCCTTTTCTTTCCCGCTGACGATATAAGCATATGTATGATGCCTAGCTGCCGGATGCTCTTTTTTGATATTTTCATATCTTTCTGAAAAATCTACCTCATCCTTTATATTAAACAAAAATGCTATAAACCTACTTTTCTTAATGACGATTTCGGCTACAACATTTTCTTTTATCTTTTTAATTTTCACGCGGTTATTTAACCCTCTTTATTTTAATGATATTTTTCTTTCCCTTGCTTAATATAAATTCATCAGGAAGAGTTATATTAATATCCGTCACTATTTGGTCATTTATTTTCACTGCGTTTTGGGCTATCATCCTTCTACCCTCACTAGTAGTTTTCACGAAATTCGCCTTCATAAGCGCAGACAATATATCATCACCATCTATCTCTAAAGTAGGCATATCTTCATTCTTTCCGCTAAAAGTAGCTTTCACATCTATTAGCGTTTTATCTGCCACTCCTTCGCCGTGAATTAATTTAACCATTTCATAAGCAAATCTTTCTTTAGCTATATTCATTCTTTCATCTTGGTGAGCAGTTAATTTTTCTATTTCTTCCACGTCTACGAATGTAAGCATTAAGAAGTATTCTCTCACCTTTTCATCAGGAGTATTTCTAAAGTATTGGAACAAGTCATAAGGAGATGTTTTTTCAGGATCTAACCATAAAGCACCGCCTGCTGTTTTGCCCATCTTAGTTCCATCAGTCTTGGTGATAAGTGGAGCAGTCAGTGCGAAAGCTGGTTTTCTTAACTTTCTTCTGATGATATCAGCACCCGCTAACATATTCGCCCATTGATCATCGCCACCTACTTGCAAGCATACGCCTTCTGTTTTATATAGATGTAAAAAGTCATAAGCTTGCATCGGCATATAGTTAAGCTCTAGGAAACTTAAACCTTTTTCTAAACGATTTTTAAAACAATCAAAGCTAAGCATTTTGTTCACGCTCATAAGGCTGCCTATTTCTCTAATAAACTCTATATAATTCAGCGCCTTTAGCCAGTCACCATTGTTCACGATGACTGCACCCGCTTCCCCGTCTAAATCTACTATTTTTTTGATTTGGTCCTCGAACCTAGATATGTTATGATCTATTTCATCAAGAGTCAACATCTTTCTCATATCTGTTCTACCCGATGGATCACCTACCATACCCGTTCCGCCTCCCATCAATAGGTAAGGCTTGTGTCCGTATAGTTGAAATCTTTTAGCTAGCGTCACTACTAATAAGTGACCTACTGTCAAGCTATCTGCTGTGGGATCAAATCCTACATAGAATTTAATCTTTTCATTAGTTAGCATTTCTTTCAATTCTTCTTCATAAACAGTTTGCTTGATCAGTCCTCTAGCCATCAGTTCATCGAAAATATTACTTTTCATCTTTTTTTCCTACTTTTTCTAAATTGTTATTTTTTAATACTTTTTTATTTTTGATTAGGTAGTTGATTAGTGATAATACTGTAAGTGCTACCGCTATACCTAAAATGCTGTATGAAACTATACTTACTACATTTCTAGCCGCATCAGTTAAGAACGCGAAATCTTTTTCATATGATAAGAACATAAATAATGGAAGTGCTACCATTTGAGCGAATGCTTTCCATTTACCCATTTTATCTGCTGCTATAGCTATGTTATTCATAGCTCCCACTTGTCTTAAACCATTCATAATGAAATCTCTACCTATAGTTAAAATCAATATGATAGCCCCTAATGGCGCTAATATACTGCCGTCAGCTACTATTAATACGAATGCACTAGTAGTAAGCAGCTTGTCAGCTATAGAGTCCATAAACTTTCCGAACTCGCTAATAACTTTATATTTTCTAGCTATGTATCCATCTAAGAAATCTGTAAAGCTAGCTATACAAAATATTACCAAAGCTGTAAGCTTCCCATGTGGAATGAAGTCTGCTAAATAGAAAAACACGAAAACAGGAACTAACGCCATTCTTAGCAGGCTAAGTGCATTTGGTACATTCTTCATTTTTTCTCTCTTTCTGTTAAATCTTTCTTCTTCTGTAAGTTCTATTTTTTTATCACTCATAATTTCATCCTTCCTTATAAAAACATTATATCATATATTTATTTTCTTTTCATATTTTTAGAAAAATTAGTTTATATAAATTTAGCTATTAAATCCACGCCTTCACTAGCGATAATTAATACTTTTCTAAATTCACCTACATTCACTCTTTTCTCTGTGTCGAAGATTAGCACGCTACCATCTACATCTGGACTCATGAATTCTGTTCTACCCATCACGCAATCGCTACTCACTTCATCTATGAATATATCATAAATCTTCCCGATATGTTTTTTATTAATCTTATCCATAATCTTCCACTGAACTTTTTGGATTTTTTCTAGTCTTTTTTTCTTCAGTTCTTCTGGCACTTGATTAGGCATATTGAACGCTCTAGTCCCCTCTTCTTTAGAATAAGAAAAGAAGCCTACATTTTCTAGCTTAGATTTTTTAAGAGACTTAACTAAAGTTTTGAAATCTTTTTCTGTTTCTCCAGGGAAGCCTACTATGAAAGTAGATCGAATAGTTATGTCTTTACTATGACAATATTTAATAATGTACTCACTATCCACTCTATTATTTTTCCTATTCATATTATGCAGCACATCATCAGAGAAATGCTGAAGTGGCATATCTATGTAATTACATACTTTCTCACTACTTTCTATGTAATCTACTAATTCTTCGCTTACCTTTTCAGGATAACAGTAGTGAAGTCTAATCCATTTGATTTTTTTGATTTTTTCTAATTTCTTTAGTAAGTTTATTAACCTAGATTCCCCGTATATATCTTCACCATATCTAGTGACATCTTGGGCTACTAGTATTAATTCTTCCACGCCCTCATCAGCTAAAAATTTAGCTTCTGTGATAAGGTCTTCCACTCTCTCACTCTTAAATCTTCCGCGTATGTAAGGGATGGTGCAATATGAACAAAAATTATTACAACCATCTGCTATCTTAAGATATGCATAGTGATTAGGAGTGGTAAGTTGACGAATCTTTTCTACCGCTTTTTTAGATTTGTTCTTAGGCTTTTCTCCGTGAAGCTCACGAATGATATTCACTATATTTTCATTTTCGTCTGTGGTCACCACTCTATCTATTTTAGGATGAGCTACTTTAAGGTCATCTTTTTTCATATTAGGAAGGCAGCCTGTGACTACTATTTTTTTATCACTATCTTTCTTAGCTCTTATAGCTTTCTTGATCTCACCAACTGCTTCCACTCTAGCGCTATTTATAAACGCACAAGTATTAATCAGTATAGTATCTGCTTCTTTATGCTTAGCTACCGGCTGAAAACCAGCTGCTATTAGCTTGCTTAGCATCTTTTCTAAATCAACACGATTTTTATCACAGCCTAAGGCTACTATTCCTATTTTATTCTTTTCCATAATTCATCCCTTTTTTCTTCTTTAGTTATTCACCGAACTTACTATAAAATTCTTCCATAGTGGTGAATACCGTTCTAGTTTTACTCCCTTCTTGCGGTCCTATGTGCCCTTCTTTTTCTAAGAAGTCCACTACTTTAGACGCTCTATTATAACCTATACTGAAATTTCTCTGCAGTAAACTAACACTTGCTTTTTTAAGATTAATGAATAATCTAAGCGCACTGATAGTTAAATCATCATACACCATATCTGACGCTTCGAAAAGTTCGCTCACGCCGCTAGATTTTTTCTCGAAAATCATAGCTCTAATATTTTCATTGAAATCAGCTACATTGTTTTCTTTTACATAATTCACTATATCTCTAATCTCCGCTCCGCTAACATAAGCGCCCTGCACTCTCATAGCGTCTGGAAGGTCAGCAGGGAAGTATAACATATCTCCCTTTCCTAATAGTTTTTCAGCGCCGCCCGTGTTTAATACTGTTTTAGAGTCTATCGCGCTAGATAGCTTGAATGCTATACGACTAGTTAAATTGTTTTTGATAGTTCCGCCTATTACATCCACGCTCGGCCTTTGGGTAGCTAGCACTAAGTGTATACCTGCCGCTCTAGCCTTTTGAGCTAGCCTTCCTATCTTGTCTTCGAATTCTTTTTTGTTATTACTTATCAGATCACACACTTCATCCGCCATAATCATAAGTAGCGGCATCTTAGGATTAAGTCCACTAGCCACATCAGGCAGTTCATTGTATTCACTTATTTTACTCACATCCGCATCTCTGAACACTGTGTATCTTCTTTCCATTTCATTCACAGCATAATTTAGTGCTGATAGTGCATGCTCTTGATCACATATGATATCATCTACTAATAAATGAGGCATTCCTCTATATTTATTAAACTCTACCTGCTTTGGATCTATAAGTAGCATTTTCACATCAT
>CAYJMU010000006.1:6309-18300 GCA_964371605.1 uncultured Lachnospiraceae bacterium | reverse complement strand
AGGGAGCGTTTTATGCACTTCCTCAAAGTCCACAAATTTACAAACAATTATTAATGATAGGCGGAATGGATAGATATTTCCAAATAGCTAGATGTTTCAGAGATGAAGATTTAAGAAAAAATCGTCAACCAGAATTTACCCAAATTGACCTTGAATTAAGCTTCGTAAAAAGCGAAAAAGATGTGCAAGATGTGGTAGAAAAAATGGTTAAAGATGTGTTTAAAAACACTATTAATTATGATGTTAAACTTCCTCTTAAGAGAATGACTTATAAAGATGCTATGGACTACTATGGTAGTGATAAGCCAGATTTAAGAATAGCAGAGAAATTTACAGATAGCAAAGAATTGTTTAAAGGTTTTAGCCTTCCATTCATAGCGAGCATCGCTGATAGCGAGAAGGGAACTGCTAAAGCTATCAAGTTTAGTAATGCAGCGGATAAGTTCACTAGAAAAGAATTAGATAGAATGAGTGATGAGTCTAAAGTGGCTGGCGTGAAAGCTTTCACATATTTCCAATTAACTAATGGAGAACTTAAAGGAAGCATCGCGGCTAAAATCACTGAAGAAGAAAAAACGAAAGTAATTAATAGCTTCGAAATGAAAGATGGAGATATGGTTTTCATAACTTTAGGCGAACATTATGAAAAGACTTGTAGCTATTTAGGAAAAGTAAGATTAGCTGTGGCAGATAAACTAGAGCTTACTAAAGGTAAAGATAGAGAAATGTTATGGGTAGTAGATTTCCCACTACTTGAATATAGTGAGGAAGACAATAGGTATTACGCTAAGCATCACCCATTCACTATGCCGCATGTAGATGATATAAAACTATTAGACTCAGACCCTGCTAGCGTGCGATCTATAGCTTATGACTTAGTTATAAATGGAGAGGAAGTAGGTGGCGGAAGTTTAAGAATATTTGATAATGAACTTCAATCTAAAATCTTCTCAGTATTAGGATTTAGCGATGAAAGTATTAAAAGTCAGTTTGGCTTCTTCATAGATGCATTCAGGTATGGCACTCCACCTCACGGTGGGGCGGCACTAGGTCTAGAAAGACTAGTGATGGAAATAGCAGGCGTGGACGATATAAAAGATGTGATAGCATTCCCTAAAAACCAAAATGCACAGTGCGTGATGACTAATTCTCCGAACATAGTAAGCGAAGAACAATTAAAAGAATTAAAAATACGTATTGACAAAACGGAAGAAAGAAAGTAATATGAAAGAGGAAAGATTTAGTCGCTTAGAAGGAATTTTCAGCGATGAAGAGTTTTCTAAGCTGAAAAATGCTAAAATTATCATCTTCGGAGTAGGCGGAGTAGGCGGCTATGCTCTAGAAACGCTAGTTAGAAGTGGGGTGGAAAGAATCACTATAGTTGATTTTGACAAAGTAAACCTTTCTAACATAAACAGGCAAATAATAGCCACCAGCGACAAGGTAGACGCTTTCAAGGTGGATGTGGCTAAGGATAGAGCAGTAAGCATAAATGGGAATGCAAATATTTCAGTTATTAACCAAATGCTTACGCTTGAGAATATAGATAGTTTTAAACTGGAAGAATATGACTTCATTATAGACGCTATAGATATGCTTAAAGAAAAGACTAATCTAATAGTTTATTCACTTAAAAAAGGATTAAATATAATCTCTAGTATGGGAGCGGGGAATAAAAGAGGATTGCCTTCAGCTAGCGTTTTAGATATATTTAAAACCAGCTATGATGGACTGGCTAAGAGATTAAGAAAAGCACTGAAAGATGCAGGCATTAAGAAATATGAAGTGGTATCTGTATTAGGGGAAAGTGTGGAAGCTAAAAGTGGAGTGATTAGTAGCTATATGCCTTTTCCGGCAGTGGCGGGCATTACGCTAGCATCCAGAGTGATAGATCGATTAATAAAATAATGTAGTGGGCATAATAAAACATTTAATAAAAAAGGAGATTTTGAATATGGAAATTTTGAATTTAGAAGAATTTAAAACAAAGGTAGAAGAAAACAAGAAATTAGTTTTAGTAGATTTTTACGCTGATTGGTGTGGTCCTTGTAAAATGTTAGCACCTATTTTATCTCAAGTAAATGCTGAGTGTGCTAATTTTATGGATGTAAAAAAGGTAAACATAGATAATAACTTTGAACTGGCTAAAAACTTCAGTGTTATGAGTATACCTACATTAGTATTCATGAAAGACGGAAAAGAAGTGAATAGAGTAGTAGGATTTAAAAGCAAGGAAGACATAGTGGAGATAGCAGAATCTTTAAAATAAAAAAACTTAAGAGGGAGAGAGTATGAAAAAGATATATTTAGATAGCGCAGCTACCACATATATAGATCATGAAGTATTGATGGAAATGATGCCGATTTTTAATTCGACATATGGAAACACTAATTCGCTTCATTATCTTGGAAGAGAAGCAGTTTCACACTTAGATGTGGCTAGAAGTAGAGTGCAAAGAGCGATAAAAGCGAGCAAACCAAGTGAGATATATTTTACATCAGGCGGAACAGAAGCTAATAATTGGGCTATATTAGGCTTAGCTAGAGCGCATAAGAAAAATGGAAACCATGTAATAGTGAGTGCGATAGAGCATCATAGCATTTTAGCCGCAGCTAAACAGTTAGAGTTAGAGGGCTTTGAGGTGTCTTATGCACCAGCTGATGAAAACGGCGTGGTGAGTTTAGTGGAAATCATGAGGCTGATAAATAGCAGAACTATTTTAATCAGCGTTATGATGGCAAACAATGAAGTGGGAACTATTCAAAACACTAAAGCTATAGCGTTCACAGCTAAAGAAAAGCAGATTCTTTTTCATACAGATGCCGTTCAAGCATTAGGAACACTAAATATCAGCGTGGAAGATTTAGGAGTGGATGCACTTACTATTTCGGCGCATAAAATATATGGACCAAAAGGCGCAGGAGCATTATATCTTAAGAAGGGTGTGAGTATAAAAAATATTATCTTCGGAGGAAATCAAGAAAGTGGACTTAGAGGCGGCACGGTGAATTTACCAGCTGTGGTAGGTTTAGGTAAGGCAGCTGAAATTTGTTCTAGAAATGTAGAATATTTCGACGTTAAAATGAAAAAGCTTAGAGATTATTTCGAAGCTCAAGTTTTAGAAAGAATAGAGAAAGTGAAAATAAACGGACATTTGCACCAAAGATTATCTTTTATATCTAACTTGTCTTTTGAATTCGTAGACAATGACAGCTTATTAGCACTACTTGATATGGAAGGCATAGCTGCTAGTGCAGGGAGCGCTTGTATGAGTGGATCTACCAAACCTAGCCATGTTTTAAAAGGTATGGGGTTATCGCTAGAATTAGCTAAAAGCGCTGTAAGATTTAGTTTAACTAAAAAGACTACTAAAGAAGAGATAGACGATGTAGTAGATTTCTTAGAAAAAGCGGTGGAAAAACTAAGAAAAATTTCACCATTAAATCGTAGTCAATTAGGAGGTAAATAAATATGTACGGAGAAAAAGTTTTAAATTTATTTGCTGAAGCTAAGCATGCTAGAATGATAAGGAAAGCTACTGGAACAGGAGAGTTCGAATATGAAGATACTTCTGAAAGAGTTAGATTTTATATCATGGTGGAAAATGGAAAAATAGTGGATGTGGCTTATAAGATTTTCGGAAATGTGCTGATGACGGCATTAGCTGAGAACTTAAGTAGACATATACTAAATATGACTATGGAAGGGGCAGCATTAGAAGATTTTTCTAATGTAATTAACGATATAGGCAAAATAATAGCTGACAAAGAATACATAATAAATGTAGTATTTTCAGCCTTTTATGAAGCGTTAAGTGACGCCAAAAAGAATATAGAAAAAGAAAAGCAAAATTAATCAAATTTTGCTCTTTTATTTTTATAATTTATATGTTATAATGTAGTTATTAAGGAGATATATATATGTTTACTCAATTATGTTCAGTATTTCAAGGAGATACTTATGTGGCGATAATCCTGCTGGTTTTAGGTATGGCATGCCTATTAGTAGAAGGATTTATTCCTGGCTTTGGTTTTTTCGGTATAGCAGGGTTAGTATTAACTGTGACGGGGCTTACTCTTCAAATCATAATCGGTGAGTCATTTATGCAAACGCTTATCATAATAATAAGTGTCCTTGTTTTCGTGCTATTAGTTATATTAGTGTTCATCAGAAGTGCAAAATATGGACTATTGAAGAAGTCGCCTCTTATTAATGATCAGACGGCAGTTCCTGTAGACTATGGTGAAGATGAAAATAATTACGGATATTTATTAGGGGCGAAAGGGAGATTAGTAAGTCCTTGTAAGCCGGCTGGTAAAGCAGAGATAAATGGTGAAGTTTATTCAGTAATCAGTGAAACAGAATATTTATATGTGAATACAGAAGTGGAAGTGGATTATGTGGAAGGCTCAAGTATATATGTAAAAAAAGTGGACAAGGCCCACGAGTAAGGAGGTAGAAAATTATGAATATGAATTTATTAGCAAACAGTAGCTCGATATGGTTATTTGTGATATTAGGTATATTGATTTTAATTATATCTATAGTATTGGCATTACTGCCAGTTAAAATTTGGTTTAGATGTTTAGTTAGTGGAACATATCTAAGTATGTCTAGATTGATAGGTATGAAACTAAGAAATATAGATGTGCCTACTGTAGTAAATAGTTATATTAATGCCAAAAAAGGTGGTATCAACCTAAGCATTATGGAACTAGAAACTCATACGCTGGCAGGCGGAAATGTTTCTAAAGTAGTAGAAGCGCTAATCTCAGCGCATAGTGCTAAAATACCTCTTACAGTGGAAACAGCTAAAGCTATAGACTTAGCGGGTAGAGATGTATTGACTGCGGTAAAAGAGAGCGTCACACCTAAAGTGATAGAAACTCCTGTAATATCTACTATAGCTATGGACGCTATAGAGCTTAAGATTAAGGCAAGAGTGACAGTTAAAACTAATATCAATAAATTAGTCGGAGGTAGTGGGGAAGAAACTATTATCAGCCGTGTGGGTGAAGGTATAGTGACGGCAGTCGGTGGTGCGGCTACTCATAATGATGTTCTTCAAAACCCTGATATGATAAGTAAAGTAGTAGTAGAAAAAGGGCTTGATGACGGAACGGCTTATAAGATTCTAAGTGTGGATATAGCGGATATAGACGTAGGTAGAAATATAGGTGCAGATCTACAAAAATCACAAGCGGAAGCAGACAAAGATATAGCGCAAGCGAAAGCTGAAGAGCGTAGAAGTATGGCTGTAGCGAAAGAGCAAGAGATGAGAGCTATGAAGAGTGAAGCGGAAGCTAAGGTGATAGAGGCGGAAGTGGCTATACCTAAAGCTATGGCAGAAGCATTTAGAAAAGGGAAGATGGGCGTGATGGATTATTATAAAATCCAAAATATAGAAGCTGATACTTCTATGAGAAGTGCGTTCGGATCTAAAAAGAAAAAATAAGATAGGAGGCGAGATATGCTGACAATAGTACTGATAGTGGTCGGTGTAGTCTTATTAGGATTGTTCATATTCTTTAGTCAGAGATATTTATCTGCGGCTAAAAAGAAGGCAACAGCTAAGAAGAAAGAAGAGATAGAAGCATTGAAAGCAAAAGCAGAAGAAATGGCTAGTGATGTAAATGGTTCTAATACTTACGTTTCGCCGGTGATTTTAAACAATAAAGAGTTTTGGGATGAGTTTTACTCTAAATATCCTAAAGTAGAAGTGGCTAAAAAGAAAGAAGATGAAGATGAAAGTTTCGAAGTGATAGAAATGGATAAGATAGATAAAGAAGATCCATTTAGCGATGATGACTTTAAAAAAGAGTTAGAAAATATGTCGCCAGAAATGAAAGCATTGATTTTCAGTGAAATCTTAAAAAGTAAAAATTAAAAAAAAGCAATGCCAGGCATTGCTTTTTTTTAAGCTACTTACAGTTATTCATATTACTGTTTTTACTTCTTTTCATAGTACTAGTTTTTCCCATTTTACTAGCTTCCATATGTGTAGCATCATTATTAGTTTTATTCATATTTTCATTGCTATTCATATTTCTATTTGCTTTAGATCTTTTCATGTGATATACCTCCTTAGTAAACTTAGGCAGCTCTGCCTTGTGATTTATTTTGTGCAAATGTTAGAAAAAACACCACCCAGTTTTTACCAATAAAAAATCGCATAATTATAGCTAAACGTGATAGAATAAAAATATCAAAGGAGGTGCTAATATGAAGGAATTGTTTATAACCGGCATGGCATTAGGTGTATTGGTGGGTGCGGTAGTAGTCACTAATAATAAAGATGCTAAAATGCTAGTAGAAAAAGGAAAAAGAAATATAAAGCGTGCAATAGACGAAATCAGCGAGTAGTCAATGTTCATTATTTTCTAACAAAAATTACATATTTAAAAAATGCTTTGGACTGCAAAGCATTTTTTATTTTTTTCTGCATAATTTATACTTTTTTTAAAAATTGCTTGTTTTTTTACTTTTTTTGTATTAATATATATATTGTAGTGAAGGCGACATATGTTTATCATATATAAAGCTTTACGATTAAAGGAGAAATTTATGGCTGTTAAAACTATGAATTATTACGGAAGGATTTCTGTGTCTAATAAGTCAATTGCAGAAGTGGCTGGTTTTGCAGCGCTTGAATGTTATGGCGTGGTAGATTTAGCAGTGAAAGGGAAGAAGCTTAAAAAGCGTAATCCTAGAAAAATTGGCGCCTATAAAAGATCGGTTAAGGTCACTACACTTGATAATAGAATTTACATAGATATATCGGTTATACTAAAATACGGTGTTAATATCACAGCTGTGGCTGAAAGCTTAAGAAAGAGTGTGAAGTATGCTATAGAAGAGTGGACTGGAATAATAGTCCAAAAAGTTAATATTAACGTTGCGGGTATTAAGGCGTAGCTGACAAATAGGAGTATATAAAAAAATGGCAAAGAGTATAAGTAGTAATGTTTTCAAGAAGATGATTCTTGCAAGCGCTGCATTATTAGAAGAAAATAAAGATTTCGTGGATACACTTAATGTGTTCCCTGTTCCAGATGGCGATACGGGAACTAACATGAGTTTAACGCTTAAAAATGTTATAACAGAGTTAAACTCTCTTGAAAGCGTGGACATGAGCTCTATAGCTAACGCATATATGAAAGGCGCGCTTAGAGGGGCTAGAGGGAATAGTGGGGTAATATTATCTCAAATAATAAAAGGACTATGTTTAGTTATGATGGATTACCAAGAAATAACTAGCAAAGTTTTTGCCCAAGCATTAGAATCAGCTTCTGATGTGGCTTATAAAGCGGTGACTAAGCCTAAAGAAGGAACTATTCTTACAGTTATCAGAATGATGGCAGAATTTGCGGCTAAAAATTACAGAAAATTTTCTAATGTAGAAGAGTTTATCGGTGAAGTGCTAGAAAGCGGTAAAGAAGCTCTTAAGCTTACGCCTGAACTATTACCAGTGCTTAAGAAGGCGGGCGTAGTAGATAGTGGTGGTCAAGGACTAATCATCATGTTCACTGGATACTATAAAATAGCTTCTGGTGATGAAAGTATAGATCTTAACTTCGAGGCAGACGCAGCTCTTCCTAATTTTTCAGACAATGAATACTTAGTCAACTTAGATTTAGGGGATATTGAGTTCGCGTATTGCACAGAATTCATGATCATCCAAATGAAAAAGAAAACTACAGTAGGCGATATAGACTTATTAAGAGAAAAACTATGTGAAATCGGTGATAGCGTAATATGTATCGGTGATCTAAGCTTGGTAAAAGTCCATGTACATACTAATGAGCCTTATAAAGCTCTTCAAATGGCTTTAGAGTTAGGTGAATTATGGAATATGAAGATAGAAAATATGTTAGAAGAAAACCGTGAAATCAAGGAAAAACGTGCTAAAAACATGAAGGAATTAGGCATGGTGACTATAGTAGCGGGTGAAGGACTAGAAAATATTTTCACTGATTTAGGGGTAGACCGCATAATTTCAGGCGGACAAACTATGAATCCGAGTGCGGACGATATCGCTACAGCGGTAGATAGAATAAATGCTAAAGAAGTTTTCGTTTTCCCTAATAACAAAAATATCATATTAGCAGCCGAACAAGCTAAAGCTCTTACTCAAAAACCGCTTCATATTATTCCTACTGTGAGCGTTCCAGAAGGGGTGGCGGCATGCCTCGCGTTCAATCCAGAAGGTAGTGCGGAAGAAAACTTGAATGAGATGATAGCAGCTAGTAAGGCAGTGAAATCTTATAGCGTGACTTATGCTGTTAGAAACACTAATGTGAATGGTTTTGACCTAAAAGAAGGGGATATAATAGGCCTTAGTAATAAAGCAATCATCGCCAAAGGTGATAATGTAGCAGAAACTGTGGTAAATATGGTTGAAAAAGAAATCAATGAAGATATGACTAATATTTCATTATTTTATGGAAATGATGTGACAGAAGAAGACGCTGAAGCACTTAGTGAAAAACTGATGGAAAAATTTCCACAATGTGATATAAATGTAATGCCAGGTGGTCAACCAGTATACTATTATTTCATATCATTAGAATAATATTAAAAGGCAAAATGCCTTTTTTTAATAGGAGAATAGAAGATGGGAAAAAAAGAAGAAAATAGTAATTTTATATGTGAAAATTGTAATAGAGAAGTGGCAAGGCTAGAAAATGGCTCGGTAAGAAATCATTGTAATTTTTGCCTTTGGAGTAAGCATGTAGATATAATTCCTGGTGATAGGAAGTCAGATTGTCACGCACTCATGGAGCCGGTAGAAGCTCACTATAACACTAAAAAGGGGTATCAAATAGTGCATAAATGCGTTAAGTGTGGCCATGAGCAAAAAAATAAGCTAGCTATAGATTGTGAAAATGGGGACAATATGCAGCTTTATTATAATTTGATGACGAAAGCAGCTTATAAAAAATAAAAAATTCATATTGCTACCTAAAAGATCTTGACAAAAGGTAGCTATTGTGATAATATAGTCAAGGTACCGCATGGTCTATTGGTATTTAAGCTGAATAATTCATTCACACCTAGAACAGCGAGTTTTTGCAAAT
The DNA here is from genome assembly GCA_964371605.1 of uncultured Lachnospiraceae bacterium. Taxonomy (GTDB): domain Bacteria; phylum Bacillota; class Clostridia; order Christensenellales; family UBA1242; genus CAYJMU01. The sequence continues at coordinate 9,222 of CAYJMU010000006.1, read as the reverse complement.
AGGAGGAATAACACATGTACGCTATAGTTGTAACAGGCGGAAAGCAATACAAAGTAACCGAAAAAGAAACTATAAAAGTAGAAAAAATCGAAGCTAATGTTGGCGATAAGATTAATCTTGATGTTTTTATGGTAGTTGACGGCGAAAAAGTTAATGTTGGTAGCCCATATGTAAAAGGTGCAGTAGTTGAAGCAGAAGTTTTGAACCATGATAAAGCTAAGAAAATCACTGTTTTCAGATATAAACCTAAGAAAAATGTTCGTAGAAAGTTAGGTCATAGACAACCTTTCACTACATTAAAGATCGTTTCTATAAAGAATGCTTAATCTATGATTAATGTTAAATTTTTTAGAAACAGTGATAATGTGATTAATAAAGTTCGCGCGTCTGGTCATTCAGGCTATGCTGAAGCGGGTAGCGATATCGTTTGTAGTAGCGTTTCTAGTCTACTGCTGAATGCTTTAGTTGGCTTAAAGGAAGTTTTAAAACTTCCCATTTCTGAAAAAAGAAATGATCGGGATGGATTCTTAGAATTTTCTTTACCTAGCAGTATTAATGCTGCTGATTTAGAAAAGGCTATGGTTTTATTAAATGCGACTTTTATATCTCTACGAGAAGTAGAAAAACATTATAAAAAATATTTGAAAATGGAGGAAGTTAAAAATGTTTAATTTTAATATACAACTCTTTGCTCATAAAAAAGGTATGGGTAGTACTAAGAACGGTAGAGATAGTAACTCTAAAAGACTTGGTGTAAAAAGAGCTGATGGTCAATTCGTGACTGCTGGAAACATTTTAGTTCGCCAAAGAGGAACTAAGATGAGACCTGGTAAGAATGTAGGCTGTGGAAAAGATTATACTTTATTCGCACTAGTTGATGGTAAAGTGAAATTTGAACACGCTACTAGAGATAAAAAATGTGTTAGTGTTTACCCAGTAGATGCTAAATAATATGTAAAAAAAGGGAAGCTGTAAAGCTTCCTTTTTTAGTCTTCTAATAGTTTTTTTAGAGTGTTATGCCTTGAGGCTAAAGAATTTTTTAGATCTTCTTTTTCGCTATCAGTCATAAGGCTGAAGCGTCCTTCGCTATCTAAAAAGTCATTTAATTTTTCAAAGTCAGGGTTAACTAATATCTTAGATTCTGAGCTAGAACGGATGAAAGCTGGGAAATATCCACATTCTACTGCGCTAGCCATATGAGAAAAGCTTTCGCTCATATTAAACTTGTGTGAAATGCAGGATGAGTAAGCGAACACTATGCTCGGTCCATCATGATTATTGGCTGCTTCAAATATATCAACCACCGCCTTAGAATTTCTCATGCCAATGCTGACGCTAGCTACGAATAAATTTTCGTAGTGCAGTAGCATACTAGAAAGTGGTTTTTTCATAGTTTTCTTTTTGTCACTAGCTAGTTTAGCGGTAGCCCCGTAGCTAGTGGCTTTACTTTGTTGTCCGCCGGTATTAGAATATGTTTCACTATCTAATACTAAAATTCTTACCTTGTAAGGAAGGGATAGTATATGATCGAGGCCGCCATAGCCAATATCATATGCCCAACCATCGCCGCCTACAATCCACACATTTTCTTTGTCACCATTTAGCTCTTTTCCGATTTTTATGCCAAGTCCGAACTCTGCATTATCTTCAAACAGGCTGCTAGCCCAACTTACTCCTTTCCCGTTCTCATCTCTCGTAAACGGGCTGATAGGGTAGCTGGCTGAATATATACTAGAGCAACCAGTTGCGTTAGCTATCACTAAATTATCACCAAATAATTGAGAAAGTAGTTTTACATAAGCTGCCTCGCCACATCCACTACATGCACCGCTAAACTCGAAATAATTTTCTTTTTTCATCAGGTCGAAGAAAGGTGCAGTTTTTCTCTCTTTGTTAGAAGGGGGAATTTCTTTAGAGGCATTATCTTTTTCTTTCATCTTTAGAGCTTTCCCTTTTATAGGGCAGGCGGCTACGCAGTTAGCACATCCCGTGCAGTCCAGTTCGCTAATATCTATATTGTTATCAATATTAAACTTGATAACGCTATGTGGGCAAACGAATGCGCATTTCCCACATCTTATACAGTGCTCACTGCTCCAGTCAGGAATGCAGCTAGATATATTCCTTTTTTCAAATTTGCTAGTACCAGTAGGCATGCTACCATTACTATTAAATAGGCTTACTGGTAATTTATCTCCGCAGTTAATAGATATAGGATGAGCAATATCTTCATAGAACTTAGCTTCGCTGCTATTATCATTTAATTTTTTAGAGTCTTCAGATTTTTCAGTTAATGAAAAGTTTTCACTACTAATAAGATTTATTTTTTCATCTATATTTTCTAACATCTTTATGTTTAAGTCTAATAAGGCTTTTTTAGTAAATGTCTTTTCTAGCTCTGAAATAACTATATTTTTCACATCGCTGTCAACTAGAAATTTTCCTACTTTTAATAGAGCGTATAGCATAGCTGTACAAATTTTGTTATTAAGTCCATTTTCTCTAGCTATTTTAAAGGCATCTATTTGATAAACTTTTATACTTTTTTCAGTCAATAATTTAAGGTTAAGTTCATTTATTTTAGGTTTATTAGAGCTGTTAAGAAGTATAAATCCATTTTCTTTCACATCACGAAGTATGTCATATTTTTCTAAATATGAAGGGTGATTTATTACTATAAAATCTGCTGCTTTGATGAGATAAGGCTTGTTGATAGCATTTTCACTTATTCTTAAATGGCTTTTAGTAAGGCTGCCACTTTTCTTGCTATCATATTCGAAGAAGCCTTGAATATTTTGGGGGAGGGCGCCTATTATATTTTTCACTAGAGTGATGCTACCATCACTGCCTAATCCTAAAACTTTTCATTCTATTAGGTCGCTTTTCACTTCATAGTTAACATCATAGTATAAG
>CAYJMU010000006.1:0-6299 GCA_964371605.1 uncultured Lachnospiraceae bacterium | reverse complement strand
TTAGATTAGTATGATCGTCTTCTATTCCTATCGTAAATATTTTCTTATTCTCATTTTCAAAAACGCTTTTAGCCATGCCGGGATCGAAGTCTTTCCCACCTAAGCCATACCTGCCATGTAATACATTTATATCTTTTTTGGCATTAAATAGTATAGATTTGATCATAGCTGCTAATGGCTCTTCTGCTTTAGTAGGGGACTTGCTTCTATCTAAAACTATTATTCTTTTAGCGGTAGACGGAAGTTTTTCTAAGAAAGTTTTTTCATCTATCGGCAGGTATAATCTAGGAAACATTACGCCATATTTTTTGGCGCTAGTTAAATTTTCATAATTTGCCACTTCTTTCAGTGTTTCCACGCTAGAGCCTATAGAAACTACTACTGTTTCAGCATCACTAGCACCATAATATTCTACTGTATCAAAAGCTGTTTTAAATCTTTCATTTACTTTCATCATACTATCTTTTACTGCAGAAAATATGTTTGAATATAAATTATTCGCCTTTTCACGATTTTGGAAGAATACGTCAGGGTTTTGTGCTGTGCCGTAGGTGAGTGGTAAGCTCGAATTCATACGCCTATCTCTAAAGTTATTAATTTTTTCTTCATTAATTAAATCTTTTAGTTCTTCAGCTGAAAACATTTTTCCTTCATTTAATTCATGGCTAGTTCTAAATCCATCGAAAAAGTGTAGTGCAGGAAGGCTAGCTTCCATAGCTGCTAAGTGACTTATCAGTGCGCCATAGCCAGCATTTAATACGCTTTCACTACATAGATAGAAAAAGCCAGTTTCAGTAGTGGCATTTATATCACTATGATCACAAAATATGTTTAGCGCATGGGTAGATAATGCTCTGCTGGATACATGTATTACACCAGGCAAGTTTTCTCCCGCCATTTTAAACATTTCTGGGATCATAAGTAGAAGGCCTTGGCTACTGGTGAATGTGGTAGCTAAGCTGCCACCTAATAGCGCTCCATGCATAAAGCCACTCGCTCCGCCTTCACTTTGCATTTCTATGCTTTCTGGCACTTTTTCGAAAACATTTAGCTTGTTAAGTTTAGACCATGCTTCATACTTTTCACTCATAGGACTACTAGGTGTGATAGGGTATATGCTGCTAATATCAGTCATCATATATGCCACATTAGCCACACATTCATTACCATCTTTTATAATTCTTTTTTTCACGATAAACTCCTCTTTCATTACATAATGATATTATACTTTATTTACAATTAAAATTCAAATATTTTAGCTAATATGAAAGAAAATGCATAACTAGAAAAAAATAAACATATATTTTCCTATACTGCAATAAATTGGAGGATGTTATGGAAGATAATATTTATAATGACATAGCCGAAAAATTCGGCGGAAATGTATATATTGGGGTGGTAGGGCCGGTGAGAACAGGAAAGAGTACCTTTATCGCTAAAATGATGGAAAATTTCGTACTGCCTAATATAAAGAATAAACATGATTATAATAGAGCGGTGGATGAAATTCCGCAAGCGGGGGACGGCACTATGGTGATGACTACTCAGCCTAAATTCGTGCCAAATGATGGCGGGAAAGTGGACTTAGGCGGAGCAGAGCTGAACATCAGAATGGTAGATAGCGTAGGGTTCATGATAGATGGCGTGGAAGGTCAGAGAATGGTCAAGACGCCATGGGGGAAGGATGAAATGCCTTTCAATGAAGCGGCTAAGCTAGGGACTAAAAAGGTAATATGTGAGCATAGCACTTTTTCGGTATGTATGACTACAGATGGTAGCACTTGCGATATAAGTAGAGAAAATTATATAGCAGCTGAAGAGGAAGTAATAAAGGATCTAAAAGAAAACAATATACCATTTATCATACTTTTAAACTCGAAAGATCCATCGTCGAGCAAGGCTAAAAAGCTAAGAGAAGAAATGGAAGAAAAGTATGGAGTGAAAGTTTTACTCACAGATGCTAGGAAAATAAACGAAGAAGAGGTGGCAAAAATTATGAAATATGTATTAAGAGAATTTCCTATAAATAAAATAGAAGTGGAACTTCCAAAATTTATGACAGCTTTACCATTCGAGAGCAAGTATATTCAAGATGTGATAGCGGAATTCGAAAAGGTGTCAGCTGGCGAAAAAATAGGAGAATTCAGCATAGCAGAGCCTATGTTTACAGGTAGTGAATACTATGAGGAATTGACAGAAAACAAGGTGCTAATCAGTGAAGGAAATGTGAGATATGTGATCAATCCCAAGCCTACGCTATTTTACACTATACTAAGTGAAGAAGTGGGGCAAGACATCACAGATGATTTCCAATTGATCACTCAGCTAAAAGATTTAGGTTATGCTAAAAAGGAGTATGATAAACTTAAAAATGCTTTAGACAGCGTGGAAGAAAATGGTTATGGTGTGGTGTATCCATCAGCGGAAGACTTAGAACTTCACCAGCCAGAAATGGTCAAGAAAAACGGAAAAGTGGGCATCAAGCTAAAAGCTCATGCGCCAAGTCTTCATATAATGAAAGTGGATATAGAAACAGAAATCAATCCTATAGTCGGAGCGGAAAGAGATAGTGAAGAAATGGTGGCTACAATGCTAGAAGAATTCCAAGGGGATAAAAGCAGTATTTGGAATGCTAACATATTCGGAAAAAGTGTGGGAACGCTAGTGAAAGATGGGGTAGATGGAAAAATAGTAAGCATGCCAGTAGAAGCAAGAAATAAAATGAGAAAAACTTTAGGAAGAATAGTCAATGAAGGAAAGGGCGGAATCATCTGCATACTATTATAAAAAAGAAAAAAAGTTAGACATTTCGTCTAACTCTTTTTTAAAATAAATCATCGTCATCATCATCTTCTTCTAATACTTTGCTATTTCTTATAGCTATATCATAAAAGTATTTATGTTTATCGAAGAAGTTGCTTGGGATGTATTCATCTGGTGGATAAGTCATATCATATGCTTCTTTGTTCTTATAAGTAGGAGTGAATATCGTTCTTAGAGTGAACTCTTTAAACACATTGATTACTACTTCGTTTGGCTTTAAGTGATCTAATTCGTTTGGATCAATAAGCGGTTTTTTGGTAAAGCTCTTACTGCTAGATTTACTAGCGCTACTAGCTTCTTTTCCTTTACTAGAACTTTCAGAAACTACTTCGATTTCTATTTCGCCACAGTTTTTAGAGAATTGCTCTCTGGTGTCACTATCTTTCGTTCCGATGAATATATGAATATTACAATTGTTTTTAATGGTAGATGCATCATCTTGACCGTATATCGCTGATAATTGTTTATAATCCTGGATTACTAGCACTAGAGATATACCTCTACTACGCCCAGCTGTGATGAATGCTTTCAGTTTTTCTATCTTAGGCAAATTACCGAACTCGTCTAGTAAGAAGTAAACTTGTCTAGGAAGTTTGATTTCTTTTTCTAGGCCCGCTCTTTCGATTAGCATTTTGTATAATTGAGAAATATACATATTCGCTAGTCCGTGACGACTATCTTTTTCGTCTGGTATTTTTAAGAATAGGGCGGTAGGTTTATCTGAGAATGTGCTAAAGTCTATCTCTGACGCACTAGTCAAATAACATATACCTAAGTCACTAAACATATTAAGAGCTGTAGAAACTATACCCATATAGTTTCTAGCTGTGTTAGGTGCATTTTGGATAGCAGGGTTAGCTAGCGCTGTAGCTTCACTTAATTGGTCTCTGCCTGCAAAGTAATTTTTTAACGTTTTGTAAATGTCTTTATCATTATCTATTCTATTACATATTTCTCTAAGGTTAAAGAAATTATATTGATCTTTTCTAAGCATAACTCTAGGGTCCACGCTGTCTTCTAGCATGGCTATTAGCACGCCTTTGATCACGCCCTGAGCACCTCTTGACCAGCTAGTGTCTTGTCCTTCGATAGGGCATAGCGTAGATGCTATTTCAGAGATGTCTTCCATAGCTATACTTTTCAGTTCATCTCTTTTAGCCATAAGGTCATTGTCTAATACTTTTCTGTCATTGTAAGCTACACCGTTAAACTCCCACCAAGTTTCGCCATATTCGCCAGTTTTTAGCGTTTTTAGATTTGGATAGTTTTTCGGTTGATCATTTTTATGAATTTTCACTTCTTTAGTGATATAGTGCGCTCTATTATAGGCATCATATGATCTTTCTATCGGATTCCATCTGCTACTTTTTTGAGGCTCTCTTAAGTCGATTACATGGACTTCATATCCATTTTTTCTAAGCATTTCTGAGTTCATATTATATAGTTCGCCTTTCGGGTCACTCACCACTATGCTTGGCTTGTTTTTAGTAGAAGCTAGCATTTGGATAGTAGGGATAACGAATTGCGTTGTTTTACCCGCACCAGTAGTACCGATAACTATAGTGTGAATGGGCTTATACATATTACAGTGCGTCACTTTACCTATCTTTTCTGCTCTAATAGGTATACCGTCCGCTCTCATATTTTTCAAGTTATGAAAGGTAGAATACATAAATCTGCTTTCTTTTTCTAGCTCAGCACTAGTTGTTAGTCTGCTAGAATAAAACTGACTAGTTTTCTTACCGTCAGAAGTATAAGCACCGCCTTTCTTTTCAGTAGGCTTAGAGTCCATTTTATTTAATGAAGATAAAAGGTAAAACAGGAAAAATCCTGCTGCGCCTAAAAGGGTAGGAGTGCTACCGAAATAAGCAGGGTCAAATGTTATGCTGCCTGTTTCTAAAAGAGAGGTAATCAAATACCCAACTACGCCGCCTAAAAATGTTATAATAAGTAGGGTGATGAAAAAATTATTTTTTTTCTTTTTCATAGTGTTCTCCTTAAATGTTAGTATGAAATAATTATATATTATAAGAGAAAAATTATCAAGTGAAAATATAAAATAAAAAAATTAAAAAAAATGTAAAAATCATTTGCTTATTTAACTAATATATGATAATATAAAAACATATAGATAGATTTTTATGTTTTGAATAAATTTTTTTAAATTACAAATAACTATCTAACAAAGAAATTTGGAGGTCGGTGATGAACAATTTTTTACTTGCTGCAATGAATAATTTTATGATGCTTATGGGATCAGGTGAAAGCACAACTTCAGATAGGTGGGATGATATCATTTCTCCAATCGTTGATACTGTGCACGCTATATTATTACCATTGATGATAGTGGTTCTTACTGCGGGTGTAATTTATGCTGTAGTTTTAGGTGTAAATATGGCTAGAGCGGAAGACGCTGGACAAAGAGATGAGGCTAAAAAGAAAGTTATCAATGTAATTATAGCTATAGTTATAACTGCTGCTTTAATATTCGTATTAGAATTAGTTGTAGATTATATCCAAGCTAACGGAACAAACATATTTGGTTAAAACCTAAAAAATGAGCGAGTTATTCTCGCTTTTTTTATTGCTAAAATTAGTATTATTATCAGCTTTTTGCTCAATATATATTACATATATAAATCTTTTAATATTGCTTGTCTTTAAACTTAGATTATGTTAAAATATTATAACGATACTTGACCAATTAGGAGCTTAAATGAAACCGTTTAAATTTATGAAGAAATCTTATATATTAATTGCTATATTTACGCTACTGTTTGCATTTAGTGCAACGGCTTTTTTAGATAAAGATAAGATAGGCTTGTCACTATCAGCGGAGGGGGAGGCTATCAGCACTGCTCTCGAACTTGATGGCGTAAACTTCACGGTAGAGAAAGTAGGCAGAATGATTAGCCAAGATGTAGCTTATAACTATAATTTTAGCGATGAAACTGTTTATGAAGCAGATACTAATGACCTGAAAATGTATGACGTAGTTAAAGACTCATTCGTTATGATAAATAATGCTTACATTAATAGAGGAAATTATACATACGAAGAAAATATTAGAATCAGCATGACCGCTAAAGAAAATGTAGAGATAGAATGGTTAAATGTTTCTGCTACTTTAGAAGGCGAAGTGATAGCTACTAGTAAGGTGGACGAGTCAGATAGCAATAAAAGCTTTACTCATTACATAAATTTAAAAAATGTTTTCGATAGTGAAAATAATTCTTTATTTTTTGAAAACGGTGCCCAAGGGTATTATGAATTCACTTTCGAGTATATGTTAAGAGAAAATTCACAAGTGACAGATAGAGTAAAAGAAACTTTCGGATTTTACCTTTTGAATGAACAATACTATATAGACAATGATTCTACAGATGAAGATGTGGAGTATAATACTAACCTATACTTAGGTAGTGATAATGAAACTGAACCTAAAATATTAAACACAGAAGTGATAGATAGAGATC
>CAYJMU010000005.1:12176-19696 GCA_964371605.1 uncultured Lachnospiraceae bacterium | reverse complement strand
AAGTTAAATATTTTAGCCGTGTTTAAATGGGTAGTGGTAATCAGTCCATCATTTCCAATCACTGCATAAGGGTTATATTCAGTGTTTAGTTCTATTTTTTCTATATCTTTGACCACGTTTATATTTATAGTAGCGCTTTTTCCTCCGTCATTACTCTTGATTGTCGCCACCATATTTCCGCCATTAAGCGGAGTCACACTTATAGTAAATATGAAAACTTCTTCACCCCTTTCTTCTACGCCCACCACTTCTAAAAGTGCTATGCCATCTTTATCGTAAGAAAAGCTTAAGCTCTTATGCGTATCTTTATCTAGCCCTTCTACAGTAGCTGTGAAAGTATTCACATTCAGAAGATTTCCATCTTCATCAGTAGCGGTATAATCCTCATCTAGCTGAAGAGTCATTTCATTAATACTTAATGAAAGCTTTATATCATCCTTCCCACAAGCCGTCAAAATAGTCATAGACATAGCTATGCATAACATTAATAATACATTCAATATTTTTTTCATTTTCATAATTTACCCTTTATAAAATTTATGTATATAATTTTCTTAGCTTATAGCCAAGTATTTTTCAAATTTAGTTTTGTTTTTTTTGTTTCTGTTTATTATTTATTGTCTTTTTTGTTTTTTAGTTTTTGTTTTAAGATTTTTATTGTTAATTTTTCATTTAATGTTTTTCTAGGCCGAAGCCTAGCCTACTCTAATCATTTAGAGTAGGCATTTTATTAGTGTTAGACTATTTTTCATCTAACAGTGAATTTCTTCACCTTTTGATCATTTTAAGCTCTGGCATCTACCGCTGCTTTAGTAAAACTCAATGCTTCATCATATCCATCTTCTGACATAATGCCATAATACTCATAAGTGATCCATTCTACTTGCTCAACGCTAATAGCTGCTAATACTTCACAGCTATAGCTTGCTTTAGAACCGCCACCCATGTTTATTTTCCCGCCAGCATTCAAGTCCCCTGCTATACCGAATAAGTTTCCAGCATAAGCAAGTCCGTTTATACCTTTTTGGGTCACCCACTCAGTTTCGCCGTCCACTTCTTCTTCGAAGCCTTGCCAGCTTCCTCCAGTGAGGCGTCCACCGCCAATAGATATCAATTGATCAGCTACCGCATAATAATCACCATAGTATGATCTCTTTCCACCTTCAGCCAGAACGCTGTTTCCTTCATATTTCATATTATAAACATTCAGTGAATTAGAAATATATTCCTCCGTTCTACCTATAATGCCGCCTGCCGAAACTCTGATGTAATCATCTTTTATATTTCCGCCGCTCATATCATAAATAGCTCCGTCATTAATATATTTTCTTTCTGGGTTAATGCCACTACCACTTATTTCATATCCATCACCCTCAGCTTCTGTTTTAGGACTTTCTGCATTCCAATCATAGCTTATATCTAATTTAACTGTAGAATGATTTATCGCTAAAACATCTGCCTTAACTGTTATGCTAGAAACAGAGCCCGAATGGCTACTATCATCATATGACATATAGCCGATCACTCCGCCTACTATACTATTAGTTTCTCTTTCAGCAGTTTTAGCCACTATTTCGCCTTTATGCGTATGGATATTATAATGCCTGTAATAAGCATATGCCACATTTAAATACTCAGTCTCTTCATAAACTTCACCCCTTACCATATCTAAATTAGTAGGAAGATAATATTCATTTAAGAAGAATGCATGTTCACTCGGCGAGCCTAAACTATCTTCATATTCATAGATGAAATAATACTCAGAGTTTAATCTGTAGAAATCTTCTGCGTTTACGCTAGTAAATCCCCAGTACCCAGCATCATTTACTCCCCATAAGAATGCTTCATCACTAGTTCTAGTTATATTCACTCCATTTAGGTCAAGATTATACACGCCTTGATTAAATCCAGTGTCTACATAATCGATGTATATAATGTGAAGAGGTTTATCATCTATACTGATAATATTTCCTGCTGCGTCACAAAGTGTATATATTTTAAGAATTTCATCTGTTTTGCTTAAATCAGCTAATGTTATGCTATCAGTAGTTATTAGTGATGTCTTAAAGTAAACAGTACCTTCTAAGCTTTCATGTAGAGCAAACTTTTCAACACTTGCTGAAACTATTCCTTCATGATCAGAAACTGTTCCCTCTCTATGAACGAATCTTAATTCATTACCAGTGCTATCTTCTTCAGTATAATCATAACTGTTAATATCAGCATTTTCATATATATCTACAATGTTGTTTGATGAAATGTTTTCCGAGTTATAACTCTTGTATAAAGTTTGAACCAGTGGAGGAACCACTTCGCCTTCTTCACCGCTGTCAGCTATATTAGAAGTGACCGCAATGTTTACTGAGCTTAGGTTTCCAGAATCTAATTCCGCTCCACTAACTTTTTGGTTAGCGTTTTCGCCGATTAGTCCGCCAATCTTATAAGTATTAGTAGCCTCTATATCTAAATTATCATCTTGGTCAATGCTGCCTGATACACTTCCGCTAAATACAAAGTTAGATCCTAATGCATTCAAGCTAGCACCTGGATTCCCTAAACCTTCATAAGTTTCAGTAGTAGCTTTCACTAACATTCCAGCTACGCCGCCAATATTTACATCTTTCTTAACTTCAGTGAAATTAGCCGTCAGATTAAATGTATTGATACCACTTCTTTCACTAAGTGAAACTTGCCCGCTCATAACTGCTGCCACGCCGCCTAGTGAAATAATTTCTTTAGTAGTTTCAGCACTGCTAATGTGACCATCGTAGAAATTAGCATTAATAGTTAGCCCGTCAAGGTGTGCATTCTTGATTTCACCAGCTATCACGCCTACACTCTTTTTGTTTTTATCAGTAGTGCTCACATTTACCACGCCTTCATGACTAAATCCGTATAGATATAAGTTTTCAATATAGTTAAATAACAATCCATTTCCAGTATCTGCACTTTCGCTTATTGTTAGCGCAACAGCTCCTGTGAATGAAAGATTTTTTATAAATGCTCCATTGTTAGTATCTGCAATAAATGGTGTAGAGAATACTCTTCCTGTCACATTGATGTTTACCATTACTAGATTAGTTTCTTCTTTACTTCTCTCACCACTTTCATTTCCAGTCATACTTCCTACTGAATCTTCTGCTATGTTTATATTAGTAAGTGTTAGATTAGTTAATTTAAAGTCACCCATATCATTTAACAAATTCACCACTTGCGCAGAACTTATTGAATGATTTTCACCATATATAGCGCCTGAAGTTAATTTAATGTCCGTGGTAGCCATAGCTCCACTAATAGAAGTAGTAAGATATCCATACCCTACCTCTAATTTTCTCATAGTCTCTAAATCTGCCATGCTAGTAATAGCACCTGGATTCAGTTTAGACCACTTAGTAGTGTCATAAAGATGAGATTCGAACCTTGGTTTATTTTCTTCATCTTTCGAAGAAAGTATATGGTTAATGTATTGTGATAGCATAGTTATATTTGCATCCGTTTCTTCTACCCCATCATAGTTATTCACCATCACTCCTGAAACTGAGCTATTAGAGAATGCTGCTGCACTTTCATACTGCGTCGCATCAGCCACATACATTATGCTATTAATAGTGCCGAAGTTTTCTGCTACATTCATGCTAGTAAGAACTACTACTGGACTACTAACTCCATTTTCGTCCGCGTATCCTATAGTAGAAGATGTACTCTTTCCTATCAATCCGCTGAAGAATGCTTTTTCATCTGCTTCTTCATATTCCTTAATAGTGCTAGTAGCCACGCCGCCAGCGTCTAATGAATATGTATTAGCTCCATAATGAACGAAATTCATCTCTCCATAAACTACAGAGTTTAATATCTTGCCGCCATTACTTTCACCTATTAATCCACCTATGCTCATAGTAGCACTTAGGTTATCTGTTCTTTCTTGACGCTTGTTAGCTATATTCACAGTAGAAATCACATCTCTGATTTCTGCAGTAGCGCTTTCCATTAATCCTACCGCGCCACCTAATCTTAGAGTGGCGTCATTTGATAATTGAAGAAGATCTACTTCTATGAGTCCATCTAACGATATGCCTGAAATCAAGCCATTATTCACACCTGCTACTATACCTATATCGAAAGTTTTCACAGAAGAATAACTCTTGTCTGTCTTAGCCGCTGCTTCAATGTAAGCGTTTAGGAAATGAACATTTCTAAAGCTGCTGCCTGCTGTCAATTCACTAAACAGACCAAGTGTATTGATTTTGTTAGATTCTTCATTTTCAGGTATGAAATAATTAGATTGAATCAATCCGTCTAAATATTTTTCATCCCCTTCATAATCTATTTTTAAATTTTCTGCAAGCTTAATAGATGGGAACCCATAATGATTACTACCTACATCTGCTACAGTATTTCTATACCCTGATAAATCTATGTGATTGATTTGAGTATAATATGTGCTTTCTGTAATAGGAGTAGTGCTTAGCCCGTCTATGTTAGCTAGAACGGTAGCATTAGAAACTTTGAACGGATCGCTCGCAGTTCCAGTACCTGTATTCATTCCTAAGAAATCTTTCAGAGAAGAAGGATATCCATAACCATAGTTTAGCCCTCTACTAGTTATATCTATAGCGCTGTTTTTAGCTATGCCTTCTACTTCTGTGTAAGAAACCTCTCCTACAGCATAATTATCATACTCATTTCCAGTATAGACAGCATTTTTACCTGAAGAGTGAACGAATCCGCTCACATCTCTATTAGATGTCACTGCTGTGCTGAACGCTGTAAAACTATCTATGATATATCCATCGTTTACATTACTAAACCCTGAAACTTTCACCTCACTGATATCTGCATTATATATAGATTTCAGTGCGAAGTTAGCCACAGAGTAGCTATTATAAGCTACATGATTATTAGTGTCTATAAATCCGCTGATAGTAGATAACGCGTATTTATTATTTTCATTTGTCAGTGTTATGTTTTGGTTAGTCATACTATTATAAATATAACCATTGTTCACTCCTGCGAATAATGAATGTTTCACTATATCAGTAGAAATGCTCACATCACCAGTAATAAGCACGCTATTAATAAATCCATTGTTTTCGTCCACGAAGACATTAGAATTTGCCGCCGTATATTCAGCAGTCACGCCCTCCATATTGAATTCAAAGTTAGTAAGTATAGCATTTTTAGCTACAGCGTCAATAAATCCATTATAACCATCCATATCTCCTGCCACACTGATAGTGAAACCATTACCATTGATAATGCCATGGAACTCATCTATTTTGCCTTGGTCAGTAATATTAATATTAGATTTAAGGAAATAGTATTTATTTTCAAAGCTAGAGAAATTACTTCCTTCGCTTATGATGATAGGGTTTATGAAAACGCCCACGCTAGCTAAATAATCTATTCCGCTTTCTGCTACTATTAAGCCTTGTTCACTTGGCATTTCTACTAAGTAAGGCATAGTATATCTGCCTGCATCTATTAGCTTGTTCTCAAACACACCTGCCTCAAATACATGAGGAGTAGTTAAAAGAGTGTTTTGGCTTATAGCTGTGCCGTATTTACTAGTAGAATAATCTATACCTGTGAAATCTGTCACGAAGTATGATTTAGTCGGAGCTGATCCACCTTCTAATCCACCAGCAAATGCACCAACGCTTGCGCTACCTATCAGATTAGTTAGAACTGGAGAAGCAGTATAAACATTATTAATAGTTCCATTAATTTCGCCTATAAATCCGCCTACCTTATTTCTATCATCCGCTTTCAATAACGCTGATACCGTTCCATATGCGTATGAGTTAGATATATTTCCACCCTTACCATTGAACGCACCTATAACGCCTACAGCCTCTGCGTCGCCATTTCCTACTAATTCTACATACGCACCCGCTATAGAGTTTTCGATAGTAGTGCTAACAGCATGCCCTACGAATCCGCCCACAGCAGCTGGCATAGCTACCGTCGCTTCGAATTCTTTGTTTTGTCTTATTATAACGCTGCCATACACAGCAGTGTTTCTGATTATGGTATTACTAGTAGTAGCTCCCGCTAAGCCGCCTGCTAATACTTGTCCATTTACTAAGATGTCTAAATCTGCATCTATCTTCACTGATGAATGCATATCTACGTCTGCATTAAATTTAGCATTATCCATCCATCCTGCGAAACCACCCACATTCAATGAATTAGAATATGCTGATTCATCTTCATTTTTTAAACTAGCCTTGAAGTAAATGTTAGAGAATTCAGAGCTGCTTACTTTACCAGCAAAGCCACCTAAATTAGTAGCATCTTCTGCACTAGTGATGAAATTAAAGTTATTCTTCACTTCAGCATTCACACCAGTGATGATAGAGTTAGTTATTTGTCCAGCCATTAGACCGAAATTACTACTGCCCTCTCCACCTTCAACTATCGTACCTGAAGTGTATACATTTTCCATCTTAGTGGTAGTGCTTACATTTTCTTCTAAAGAATTGCTCTGAATTAGCATATCAGACACTGTAGAATTCATATCTACTAATCCTGCGAACATACCGAAATTAAACTCTTTAGCATTAGCACTTCCATCTATAGATTGGATCACCTTATTTTGTCCAGCTGGTGAAGAACTGTAATTTAGAGAAATCGCATTGTTTCTAAGCGCAGTTCTGTCAGATGCATAACCTATCATAGAAGACAAGTTTTGCTTAGCTACTGCTTTTTCTATAGTTTTCTTAGTGTATTCAGAATCTTTATCCATTACACTTGGATCGTAAACCTTAGCTAAAGATACCACTGTACTAGTAGTCTTACCTACCATGCCGCCTACATTTTCTGCATTACTAGCTAAGTTAGCTAACACGCCACTACCGGTAAGAAGGTCAATATTATATTTCACCGAAATATTAGAAATATTAGTCCTATCTGCATATCCGATGAGCGCACCTACAGAATTATTATTATCACTAGCAAATAATGCGTAAACACCGTTAGGATATTCTCCATTAGTGTTCCATTCTTCATTAGTGAAATCTGAAGTTTTAGTAGTATCTTTATACTTACCACCTACTACTACATTGAAATTAGTAAGTTTAGTATTATCAGTAGATGAGAACATACCTACATTATTCACGCCTGTCTCTTCACTTAAATCTTTGTTAATATTTAAATTATATATAGTTCTATAATCACCATTTTCATTTTTATCACTAGTAATAGAACCATTATTAAATACTATCGGATCCCAGTTCTGAGTTAAGATAATATCATTTTTGATTATATAATCTTTTCCGCTTTCTACGCCTAACAAGTCTTCTTCAGTAGTGATGATATTCACCGCTTCTTGACTTAAGTTTAGTGTTGGGAAAGCAAAAGTTTCTAAATCCCAAATATTAGTATCATATTCAGTATAGATATCAGTATTAGGATCAGCCACATTAGTTCTATGAGTTGCATATTGAGCAAAGTCAAAGCTATTCACCGTGTCTATATCAGCAGAGTCCACATTATAATTACTTACTAGTGAACTTCCTATT
>CAYJMU010000005.1:791-12166 GCA_964371605.1 uncultured Lachnospiraceae bacterium | reverse complement strand
TGTGATGCGCCGAATACTGTTTTTTCATAGTTAGCATATCTTTGATAAGTATTGCCTTCTTTTTCTGGGGTAATATTCCATCTATTCATAGCTAATACTTCATTGAATATTTGTGACTTGAACTCATTAGTGATGCCACTAGTTATAGAATTCTTTTCTGCAGTTTCTACTATGATGCCTATTAACCCTGCTGCAAACCCTGCATTAAGAAGTTCTTCGTCCACATGAGTAGGAATTACTTCATTTCTAGCTATAACATTACCAGTAGTGTAAGATGTGATAATCTTCACATTACTAGTAGCCACACCTACCATACCTGCTGCTATTACAGCATTATCATTTATGACATTAGCTCTAGTATATGAGTCTATGATGATACCATCACGCATAATACCCACCATGCCTGCTATGATTATAGGATGAGTTTGAGCAGTGCTGCTAGATACATTATTAAACAAATTCTGGCTATCACTAGTCACGCTTTCAGCTAAATCGAAATCGTCTTGAAGCTCTTCTTCATGACTTATCTTAGACTGTTGGATGCTACCATAACTCACGCCAACTAATCCACCTGCCACCATTCTTCCTAAGAAGTTTTGGCTAGCTCCGCCTTCAGCTTGTCTTTCTAATAACACCTCACTACTGTTTAATATACTTCCTGCGCCTAAGTAGCCAGCCACGCCGCCCACTATATCTCCTAGAAGTTTTACCTCGCCGTGAACTTTTACATGCCCAGCTGTATAATCTCCAAATGTCACCTTATCTACAAAATTATTATTATCATCCGTTTTGTCTATACTAGACTCATTCACATTAGAATACGCCCTAGTCACTCTAATACTTCTATCTTCTCCGACAGTATTAGGATTATCTTCTATCAAGCCTTTTACAATTATTTCATCGCCATATTCATTGATAGCTTCATAATCTGTAAGCTTTCTTCTGATAGGTTCGTTTCCAACTCCTAGCACAGTCTTACCATCTGCGTCACGGTAGAAGACGTCTAGATTATACCAATCCATCACGCCTACCACGCCGCCTACATAACTTAAATATTTGTCGGTGTCACCTCTGTATGAAGTTTCGCCTAGAGCATTAAAGCTATTAGGATTAGCTCCGCTCACTAATTCTAAATACTCAGGTGCTTGGTATATATATTTACCGATAGCCCCTTCTATTATTTCTGCGTTATAATCTTGCTCTCCAGCGCTCTTAGTTATTATGCTAGAAGCGAAAGCTTCTATACCGTCAGCACTATCAGCACCTTTGATCACTATTTCTTCGAATTCATTAGCGTAAGTAGAAGTCACTTTAAGCGTTGATGATATATCAGAAATGATAGAGTCCCCTTGAATCCTTCCTGCTAACGCACCTACTAAATTTCTACCTCTAATAGTAGCGTCACCTGTTAAGTGAACGTTTTGGATAGTAGAGTTAACTATCTCTCCTGATAAAACACCTACCGCTATCACCTTAGTAGCTGATAGTTCATCTACTTCAATGTTTAAATTCTTTATAGTTGTTCTAATTTCCGGCTGAGCAATATACACATATTCGTCTATAGTATAATATTTAAAGTTTTCACCCACCTGCTTAAATAGTCCGAATGAATCAGTGAAATCTTCTGGGTCACTCACTACAATATCATCTGAAGCAGTTAAGCTAAGATTTAGTAGTGAATAACCATTGCCATCTAAATGCCCTGAGAATATTAAATCTCTAAGTTCATTTAAACTCGCTGTAGAAAGAAGACTCATATCCATATCGCTCATAAGCATCATGTATTTATTAAATCCTGTATTAGTTCCCTCTATCTTATCTAATGTAAGATATTTCACCAATTGATCCTCGCTATAGATCATATATGGATTTTCTTCACTTCCTATATTTTCTACATATTCATAACTGTAAGGATACATTCCTTCAGTATTAGTATCTGTAAGCACTCTTCGCGTTTCGAATTCTCTTCTCACTTCTGGAAGATATGGTCTTACATTCACTATAGAAGTCACGCCATCTAAACTAGTCACGCTATCCGATTCGAATTCCCAGTTTCCGCCTTCATCTATTAGTAGTCCTGCTAATTTATTACTAGCCACTATGTCACCACCACGAACGCTTGTCGCTGGGTCTTTTAATAAGTCATCATAATATTCCAGCTCTGCTGCTTTTTCTGGTATGTAATAGTAGCTATCTGTTATATGACTAGGATCACTTACATTCACATTCATCAGCTCATCATTTCCAGTGAAGTACATATTACTATTACCTTCTGTAAATTTAGCTGCACTAAATGATTTGTCTATTCTTCCATTTCCTAGATTAGTATAAACGAATCCCGCTATTCTGCCCTTGCTTTCTAATATAACATTAGAGTAGCTGTTAGAAATATCTCCATTGTTCGAGTAAACGAATCCCGCTACATTACCATTAGATGATATCTTACCACTATTAGGATAAGCATCTTCATCATTGTCCACGCTATTAGAGAATGCACTTCTCTCACCTTCTATGAATGAAAGAGTAATATCTCCATAATTATATCCAGCAAAGCCTGCCGTCACCGTTCCACTATTTTTAAGAGTATTATTGATTATGTCCACTTCTCCACCTACATAACTAGATGAAACTGTTCCATAATTTTCTAATACAAATCCTGCCATATTATCATAACCGATAAGAGATAATTTTTTATCTTTATTGAGTCCATGATCATCAGAAATTTTGTTAAATCTAGTATATGTGATATTTCCTCTATTTCTAGTCACCACACCTGCTAAATTTAAAACAATGTTTTGATTATCTCCTTCTATGAATTCAATGCTTTCATCAGCATCTTCGCCTAGCACTGAAGAATTATATATGTTTCCGTTATTTTCTATAGCTATACCGCCGAACACTGTTTTATTAGTGCTACTGCTAGCAAGTATAGGAGAAAACAGATCATAAACTACTGTAAGATTCTTTATGGTAGAATTTTCACTGATAGTGTTAAATAATGAATATCTAGTTTCATCACCCACCACTAAAGGGTTCATACCTTCTATGATGATTCTAGGAGTAGCTTCATCATCAGAATACACACCATTTCCATCTAAACTATTAGCCACGAAATCTATAGCTGTATGTTTTGGCAGATAGATATCATTCATTAGAATGTAATCTCCGCCCTCATCCATTTCTAAGAATTGTTCATATGTAGAGATAGGAATAGGATGCTCAAGAGCGCTAGCTGCTTCTATATTTAAATATATATCTTCTGAATAAACTTTATAAGTTTTACTATTGATATCACTAGTTAGCACTTCTTTAGGTTTATATAAATTATCTATAGGATCTTGCTCTATGGTGTAATATCTCATTTGACCACTGATAGGATCAGCCTCACCATAAGCAAACTTTCCAGTCTTAGTATAAACATAATTAAGCTCTATATTAATTTTACTATTACTACTTTCTCTTAAACCTTTCACTTGATAGCTTATAAGGTTTTCAGACTCTACTATATAATTTCCATAGTTTTGACCTAAAATCAATGATTGCTTAGTACTAGTAGAAACCACATTATAGAAATTACCTAAACTTCCATTTATTTCTGAAAGCATATGATCTATTAATATATCTTCTAAAGCTGTTTCATTAGTAGCATATTCCATTTCAATATTTAAATCTTTAGCTGAGCCTATACTCATATTTAAAATATTTTCATCATTTGACGCAGTCGTGCTGCCTTTCAGATTTATACCGCTTAATAGTAAATCTACTACTAATAGCTCTACCGTGCTATAGCTTTCTTCATCTACATTTCTAGTAGCAGAAGCAGTAGCATAAAGAGTGTCACCTACATTTAAAGTGTCTGGCACCACGAACTCTATGTGAGAGTCACTGATCACCGCACCTGAGATATGGAAAGTTTCTATTTCACTACTCCCACTCCTCTTCACAGCGAAAGCTATCCCCACTGAAGCTTCATCATCCGGCTCGAATCCATTAAGAACATATTTCATTCTTATAGTCATACCTTCTGCCACAACGCCCTCTATAGCGTCATTATAATTCATAACTATACCTGGCAAGTTCTTAGCTAAAAGTCTGTATGGATAATTAGTCTTAGATAAAACCATTTCGCCATTCACTTCTTGATAAGCATTCACTGTGATATCAAAATATTCACCTGCATCCTCTAGCACTGAGCTAACCACTAAAGTTTTCACATAAACAGTTCCGTCGAATTTCATTACGCGCTGACCGTCTATAGTTTCCACATAGCTTACAGGGTTAAGTTTGATACCATTTTCCACCGCACCGAAGTTTGGCCATAATGTTTCATAATTATTAGTATCTCTATTGAATATTATTTGTTGGAAAACTACAGTGTTTCCTACGCTATCCATTCCGCTCACCACTTCTATCTCATCGAAGTTAGCATATTCAGGATATAGATTAATTTTTAGTATACCTTGCGTGCCTGGATTAATCACATCTGAAGGCAATTCCTCTGGATAGTAAACATACTTACCTTCCACATTTTTCACCTTGCCTGCTGCATAATGATTTAATTCTATTTGTAATAAATCTTGAGGCTCTAGTGTGATTTCCAGCTCACTATTAACACTACTAGCACTCTCTGTAGTGAAAATGATAGAATCAGTAATAGCATCTTTTAGAGTATTTACCCCGTCTTCAAATTCTAAATATTTCTCATTTGGCTTCACTAGATATTTAAATGTCACTAGTGAACCATTTAAAGTTTTTTCTAATAATACTACTTCGAAAATCTCATCGCCATCTTCATCTTCACTAACTTTTACATTTAACTCTTCATTTAATCCTAAATCACTTTCTACCATCACGTATAATAAAAGTTGATCTTTTAATGAAATGTTAGCATAATACTCACTCATAGTTATGCTAGAAGCACCTAAATATAAATCTGCTGAAAAGTCTATAGCTAAACTTTCATCATAATAAACTGCTTCACCGAAGCTAAACATCGCTTTCACATATGGAATAGCTCTGATATTTAAATTATTTATATTAGCAGTGATTCCGCCCACTTCTGATAAGGCATGTATTCTTAAAAGTAAGATGTCACTATTAAGAGCAGCTCCTTCTACAGTGATGAACTCACTGCCAGCATCCCCGCTTTCATATCTAACACCAAAATTTTGACCATATACATTTCCGCTATCATTAGTCATAGCTGGATATAAGTTTAGAGAAGAGCTTTTCTTTAATTCAATATTTCCATTTTCTAAGTTTTCATTTGCATCATTTTTCAGTGTAAACTCAGTGAAGTAATCTATCACCGCTACTTCAAATGTATCACTAATAGCAGTAGTCTTCTTGCTACTTACTGTGATAGTAGCCTGCCCAATAGCTTTCACCACTAAGTATCCACCATCTATACCTACTACATTTTCGTCACTACTAGTAAGAATGTAATCTTTACTAGCGCTAACTGGTGAGGTAGATATAGAGAATATATCTGACGCATGATATTTGTTATCAGCCATAAAGTCTATAGGTAGCATCACTGCTTTCCTTCCACCCGTGCTAGCTTCATCTACAGTGAGATGATTTCCACTAGGCAATAAATTAATAGCTAAATTAGCTGGCACATCTGCCACTAAATCGCTTCCTGCTACTGAAAGATATGGAAGACTATTATTTTTACTACTTTCATATTTCCAATTAGAAGATTCACTGTTCAGATTAAATCCAGCATATGTGCTAAGATTTTTCATTTCTTCTTCACTTCTTTCATTAGAAACATAATAAGCATCTGTGTTATTTTCCACATACACATAAACATTAGTTAGCGTCATGCCTGGAGTCATAGATACTGCATTTATATTAGAATACCCATTAGTAGTCATGAATGCATAACTATTAGTTATATTAACAGAGCTTAACGCCATACCAATCATTCCATTAAGAGTCACATTAGCTGAAGAGCCTTTGTTCACTTCTCCCATGAAATATGTATTTTCTATATTTAGAGAAAGAGTGTTTCCACCCACTAAGCCTGCGAACACTAAATTCACACTGCTATCTACCGCGTCTGTTATGTCTAAATTTAGCTTACTGAATGAATTAATTATTTCTAAATTTTCAGCACCGCCTACTAGACCTGCTATCAAGAAGTTTCCACTATCTATAGAAGAAGTGATGATTTTCTTATTATTTCCAAAATTTTCCGCCATAGAGTTTTTTATGACACTATTAGCTGCTGAGCCTGCTATGCCTGCTACAGATAAGTCAGCTGCCAGAACAGAGCTTGCCGCAGAATATATTTCTACTACCACGCCATCGATAGTAGCGTTTTCTAGTTCACCTACCGCTAGACCGATTACACTGCCACCTCTAATTTCGCCTGTGAATAAACTATCTGAAATCATAACATTTGATTTCACTCCGCCTAACACTCTACCAACTAGCCCACCTGTATAAAACACTTCGCTAATAAGCATATCCGCGTTTACAGCCATGTTAGATATTGTAGCATTTTCACTAAGCTCTCCGGCTAATCCACCTACGAATACATTATCTGTATCATTCACATGCTTATCATCACTAAGTGAGATAGTCATTTTAATTTCATTGTTTATAGCTTTGTTTCCGTTAGATAGTTTTCCGAAGTAGTCATATATTCCCGCTACTTCACTATCGCCTTCACCCGCGCCGATAATGCCGCCGATGTAAGCTTTATCTATACTTCCGCCTAATGCCACATCTGAGAAATTAAAGCTAACACTCGCATCACACTCACTAATCAATGCAGAAGAAATATTTTTACCAACTAGTCCACCTATTACCACATTTAAAATACTACTTTCATTTCTAAATATAGCCGTAGATCTGTAGTCAATATTTACATTTTTTATTTCACCGCTATTAACTGCCGCCACGCCCCCGAACAAGAACTCACCAGTGATAGCTAAATTTATGTAATCATATTCAAGTGTTAGATTTTTTATACTTCCACCGTTTTCATAGAATAATCCCGCTCTATCATTTGTCACGCTACTAATACTAAGACCGGTGATAGTATATCCATTTCCGTCTAAACTTCCTGTAAATATTTCGCTCGCACTTCCGCCAATAGCTTCCATACTTATGCCTGACATATTGATATTGTTTCCTAGCCTGTAATACTTAGTCATATCATTGATGATGTTTATCACATCTTCTGGAGTTCTTAACCAATAAGCAGAATCTTCTGTGCTACCATCTAATATGTTTATTATTATATCTTTATATACATACCCATCTACTAGATCGCTTAAGTTTTCGCTGTTTATAAATGCGTCTTCAGGTATGATTTTCACCACTACTCTTCCCGCACTAAATGGAACAACTAATCCATCTTCACTTACATAAGCTATATTTTTATACGCTTCATCCATCACGAATTTAACATTCTTGTTAGTAGCACTATTTGGAAGTGCGTCTACTAAAATTTGGAAAGTATTTTCATAACTTGAAAAGTCTTCATTTTCATAGTTTATATTAGGATCATATACATTCATTCCATATCTTTCTTCTAAACTCAATTCATTGTTATTTAAGTTTAGTGGATAAATGGCTTCCACCTTCACTGGCAAACTAATATTAATTAAAACATCAGTCGTATAAACCCTGTTATAATCACTGAGTGAAATATTAGCAAGTATAGTGGTATTAGATAGAAGATTAGGAACATTCGCCCTGAAAGTCACTCTGAAATAATCTTCGCCTACCACATCTTCTATATCATAAGCCACGCTACCTGCAAAGTCATTTTCGAAAGTAATTTTTACATTTTCTTTAATAGCCGCATCCGCACTTATATTTCCTAACACTAAATTAACTATAGCTTCATCGGCACCTGCATTTTTACTAAATATATCTAAATTAAACCCATTCACTAAATCTACTGATCTAAGTGATGCAGTCATGCTATCTACTGGCACATATACATTCACCTCGAAAGTATATACTGGGAGCACTACTTGTCTCATAGTATAAGTGTTTCCATTTACCACTTTTTCATATGCAGTCACAGTCACGCTTATAATAGTTCTTCCTCTTTCTCTACCTATCAAGAACCCTTCGCTTGATACTGTAGCAGTATTTGGGTGAGAACTAACAAACTCTGCATCTACTATATATGCGTCCATCGGGTAATATGCCGGAGCTAATTGAACACCTGCATCTTTCTTCATAGTCACGCTGCTAAGCTTCATCAGTCCTGAGACAGCATCTACATACTCCTCTCTAATAGCTATAGAAGAACTTTCTTCTTCACTAGGCAAGATATATGAAAAATCTGAAAGTGCCTTCACGCTTAAAATTTGAACACTATTACTTACAGCTCCTGAATCACTTTTCACTGACATCAACACGCCATCTCTTTCGCTGATATCACTAATAGCTCTAATGAAATATTCTCCACTTTCATATTTCGTTTCGAATCTGCTATCTAAGTTTAAATATTCTAACCCTGTGCCGTAAGCCTGAACTGGATAAATTTCCACATCTAATCTCTTCCAGTCATCGGTGCTTAATACTAAGACATCATTATCGTTATTTATGATTATATCTTCTGCACCCTTTCTTAAAGATAGCGATACGGTTTGAGTTAAATTAAAACTTCCATCATTACCTTCACTGCCAAGAGACACTATATTCATATTTACAACATTGATAGAATTATTATCAGATTTATTCATAACATAAAATTCTGATTCTTCTCCGCTGAATACATAGTTTTCTATATCTATCAAAGTTCCATCGCTGAGCCTAAACTCTAATGCATTTCTTTCTGCATCAGTCATAGATATGAAGAACTCTTTATCAGTAGCATTATCTGGGCCTATGCTTATTATGAATCTTCTACCCTTATTATTAGAATATATGTCTAACACTTCATAAGTGCCCTCAGCACCTGCTTCACCATTAACCATGATTTCGCTAGCCACCACATCTACATACACTGGAAGACTTACCTCCACTGCAGTATCAGGATATCCCGCCACCGCTATAGTGAATACTATTTCGCTTTCGCCTTGTTTTATAGAGCTGATATTAAATGTGTAGCCTGACCTTTCCACATCTACTATTTGGTTTAAATCTTCAGCAGTGATCTCTAAAACTTCTAGGTTCCCATTCACCACCACTTCTACATTAGCGAAGTTATCATTAGGATTCAGTCCGCCTGTGCTTAGTCTTAGAGAATCTACTCTAATATTGTTTACGAAAAATTCCACACTCTCTTCATCTATAGGACTGATAACCTGCACACTGAAAGTAGCACTAAGAGCAGCATTACTATCACTAGTCGCTCTTACTAAAATTTCTTCTGCAACGCTATTTTCAGCTATTCTTAAAACTCCATCTGTAAGAGTGATAGAAGAATCAGCATTCACTAGCGAATAAGAAAATTTGTTTTCAGTAGCTGTAGCTGGAGCGTAAGTGATAAGCTTTCCAGTTTCTAACCTTAATTCTCCGCCAAGGTATATGTATGGTTTAGCGTCTACATTTACAGCCATCGATTCTATTCTTTCTATAACAGTCACATTAATATCTGTAGTCTTTCTAGAATCAAGATGAGTAATAGTCACCTTACTACTACCGCCTTGAAGGGCAGTCAGTTTCAAATTAGCACTAAGCTTATCTTCGCTATAGACTAAAGAATAATCCAAAATGTCTTTATCATAACTAATAGAGAAATCGCGACTAACATCTTCACTTACCCCATTAAGAGATAAAGTGATTTCAGCGGTATCCGCATCCACATCTTCTAAGCTATTAGATTTAACTAAAGTCACATCAGTGAGACTAGCTACTACCTCTAAGTCGTCATACTCCCCTGCACAACCTGAAAAAACTAGCGTAAACGGTGCTAGAAAAATTAGCGCTAATAATATAAACTTTCTTACTTTCATATCTACCTCATCTAATGATATAATTTATGCAAAAATCGCGTATTTAACCAAAATAGATTTCTCTTAAAACACTCTAAAAATATTAAAATTAAAATCTTAAATATATTATAATATATTTGCCCCTAAAAAGCAAATATTTCAGCATAAAATGTAAATAAGAAGAGTCGTAATTTTTCAAGAAAAAATAAAGAAAAATTTCACTAAATTTATATAATTTTTTTTAGATAAAATAAAGGAAAATTGCCACCTATTAAGTGGCAATTTTTCATTAAAAAAACCTGAAAATATTTCAGGTTTAAAATTTAGATATTAGTTAAAAAGATCCTTATAAGCTTTACCCATTTTGAAAGCTGGCACTCTCTTTTCTTCTACGTGCATCATTTTCTTAGTTAAAGGATTCATCATTTCTTTAGCAGGTTTAGTTTTGATTTCATAGTTACCAAATCCAGGTAGTTGAATCTTTTCTCCCGCTTTAAGAGTTTCAGTCACCACTTCGATGTAGCCTTTCACTAAAGTTTCTACATCCTTAGCAGTCATTTCAGTTTTTTCAGCAATTGCTTTAATAAATTCGCCTTTGTTCATAAAATTTCCTCCAAATTTTTATCTTGACATTTTCATTTTATCACAAGAATTTCAAAAACACAAACGAATTTCAAAAATTCCGATTATTTTTTTGAAAAATAACGATAAATCGTGCTTTTTCGCCCATTTTTATGGCAAAATATGCCTATTTTACTTCACTATATATATCATTTTTTTCTTTTTTATGCCCGCCATAACTCTTTTCAGTTATATTAACTAGCGTTTTAAGCGGCAGTATTTTGCTAGCAAAATTCAACATTTTGATTTTTCCACTTACTATAATCATCGGCTTATTTTTCTTTCTCAGAGCTGCCTTCACTATAGCTTTACTCACCACGCTAGCTGGCATTCTATGCTCATCGTTCTTATCCACCTTGATAGCGGCGTTTTTCACTCTATCTCCATACCTTTCATTAGTATTAAAATCTTTCTTTCTATTTTTAGTGAAATTAGTGCGTGTATCACCTGGACATATGCTCACTAGTTCTATCCCTGCAGCTTTAAGCTCCATTCTCATACTCACCGTCATCATATGAATAGCCGCCTTGCTCGCACAATAAAAACTTCTAAATGGCAAGTTAAATAGAGCGCAAGCTGATGCTATGTTTATGATTTTTGCCCCCTTTTTCATATATTTAAGAGCTGCTTTCATCATGTAAAATGGGCCGAATACGTTTACCGCGAAGATTCCCTCTACCGCTTCTTCACTAATTAGCTCGCTAGCACCACTGATTCCATAACCAGCATTGTTAATCACTAAATCTATCTGCCCTTTTTCTTTTTTAGCTATTTTTTCTATAGCGCTGTATACTTCTTCTTTCTTCGATACGTCACACTGGTAATCTTGCCCTTTAGTGACCGCTT
>CAYJMU010000005.1:0-781 GCA_964371605.1 uncultured Lachnospiraceae bacterium | reverse complement strand
TTCTTTTTCTAATTTTTCTTTTACTGATTTTCCTATTCCGCTGCTAGCGCCCGTAATGATCGCTACCTTTCTCTCTTTTTCTTTCTTCATATCTTCTCCTAGTTTTAGCTTAATATATCTTTATAATCTATCATCATTTTAGCGCGAACATCTTTCATTTTATTCTCCACCAGCTGACGAACATACTTAGTTCCCTCATTTAATATTTCTTTTACTAAATGAATATTTTCTTCATAGTAAGCTCTCTTTTCTCTAATAGGTTTTAAAAACTCATTCAATACTTCAAATAAGTATTTTTTAGTAGCCATATCACCCAGCCCACCTTTTCTATAATGAGCTTTCATCTCTTCTACTTTCTCCTTATCTGTAGCGAACAAGTCTAAATAGTAAAATACCATATTCCCTTCCACAGTGCCAGGGTCCTCTATTTTAATATGATTAGGATCAGTATACATACTATACACCTTCTCTCTAAGCGTTTTTTCATCGTCAGCTAGATAGATGGCATTATTTAAACTTTTGCTCATTTTTTCATTTCCATCTATACCTTTCACCCTTCTCATACTTTCATTTTCATTTAACATTTCTTTAGGCTCATTGAAAGTTTTTCCATAAGTAGAATTGAATGATTTAGCTATTTCCCTAGTTAGTTCTATCATAGGCATCTGATCATCGCCAACTGGCACCACATCTGCATTCAATGCTAAAATATCACTAGCTTGACTGATAGGATAAGTGAAAAAGCCCACCGGCACAGCTGCACTAAACCCTCTAGCTTTTA
>CAYJMU010000004.1:13977-19929 GCA_964371605.1 uncultured Lachnospiraceae bacterium | reverse complement strand
CCATAGCGATGTTAGCAGTGGTAGGCTTTTTCGCTTACACAGATGCGTGGTTCACAGATGAAAAAGCTAAAAGCCAAAGCGTCACAGCAGGAGATATAGAAATATCTGTAGAAGGTGACGCGGTAGAAAGCGTGATGGTAATGAACGCGGATAGCATAGAAGGAAACATATCGCTACTAAATGATGTGACCTTAGAGCTGAAAGCAGGTAGCCAGTCAGCATATGGAAGAATCTATATGGAGTTTTTAGGCTCTACAGCTAATACATTTAATAATGATGTAGTAGTATATACTGGTGCAGATTATAAATGGGAACAAGTAGGCCCTTACTTCTATCTAATGAACTTAGATAATACACCTAAAGAAATGGTGGCAGGAACTACATATACATTTTTAGAAAAAGCGGCGAACACATTCTCAGCCGCTGCAATAGTAGGAGATAATCTTTCTATCAATGCTAGAGCGGTGCAATCAGCAGATCATATATCTCAGCCGACTACAGCTAGAGAGCTAGCACCTATCTTAAATGATGATGTAAGCTCGTACAAAATGATAGAAGTAGATCCATACACTAATGGAAGCATAGACTCTCCAAGATTTACTAAAGAAAGCAGTTTTACATTCAATGTGACTCCAAGCACGGGCTTCTTAATAGAAACAGTATTAGTAAATGGAAACGCTCAAGCTATAACTAATAACTTAGGTCAAGATTTCACGGTAGCAGGACTTACTGGAAATGGTGACATAATAGTTAATACTACATTCTCAGCTATCACATATGAAATTAACTTCAATATGAATGGTGGAAATGAATCTAACCAAACATTTAATGTAAATCATGGCGGAGATGTGACTGCACCAGCTAATCCTACTAGAGTAGGTTATAACTTCATAGGTTGGGGAGAAAGTGCATCTAGCACTACTACTGTAAGTATGCCGACTGGTATCTCTTCAGGACATACATTCTATGCAGTATGGGAAATCAAAACATATAATATTACTTTTAATATAAATGGTGGCGAGGGAGCGAACCAAACATTTAGTGTAAACCACGGCGGAGATGTAGCGGCGCCAGCTAATCCTACTAGAGTAGGTTATAACTTCATAGGTTGGGGAGAAAGTGCATCTAGCACTACTACTGTAAGTATGCCGACTGGTATCTCTTCAGGACATACATTCTATGCAGTATGGGAAATCAAAACATATAATATTACTTTTAATATAAATGGTGGCGAGGGAGCGAACCAAACATTTAGTGTAAACCACGGCGGAGATGTAGCGGCGCCAGCTAATCCTACTAGAGTAGGTTATAACTTCATAGGTTGGGGAGAAAGTGCATCTAGCACTACTACTGTAAGTATGCCGACTGGTATCTCTTCAGGACATACATTCTATGCAGTGTGGGAGGTAAGCGGCAGTGTAGTAACTATACAGTATACTTCTGGTGGAACGACGACTCCAAGTGGAGAGCAATTAGTCGAGATGGGAGGAGAGCTCAGTGCCATAGCGACAGCAAATTCAGGATATGAATTTAGCCATTGGACATTGGAAAGCGGGACGGCAAGTCATATAGGTTTAAGTGGCGCGACACTAATGCTGGTTAATATAAATGCTGATGCGGCATATAAGGCGCACTTTGTTAAAATTTATAGTATAACGCAAGGTGAAATTATGTATGGAACTATTAATTGGACAATTGATGGAGTTTTAGGAAATTTGAGTTCAGCTCTTGGAAATAGTAATGTTCGGTTTACAATATTGCCATTAGAAAATTCAATCTACCAAATATCTAGCATTACAATAAATGGAACAGAATTAACCAATATAACTGAAACAGGACATATTCATAACGTTAATAATCTTTCAAGCGATATTCATATTATAGCATTGTTTACTAAGCCGTTATATGTAGTTGGCGACTATAATGGTTTGGGGAAAATATTTTGGCCTAGTGAATATGGAGATTATGTGGCATTTGGGGAATATCCACAGCAATATGCCGGAAACAACTTGACAAGCTTAGATGGAGCTATTGGATCGGTCGTGAGGGCTAAAGATGAGTATAATAATGATTTAAGCATGACATATAATGATAAAATTAGCGAAATATACATAGATGAAATAGGAAACAAATTTGCGAAAATGACTGCGGATTTATATTGGTACTACCATGCTGGGCATACAGAGTATGATAATTATCATGAGTCTTACTTTGGAACAAGCTCGAATAATAAAATAGAAATAGTGCATGGCGCAGTATATTATTTCAAGATTGAACCTATCATATGGAGAATAGTAAGTTCTTCTGGAGGAGAATATCGCTTAGAAAGTGAAAATATACTTGAAGGCATACCTTATTCTTTAGAGAGACAGTATGATGAGCATGACTATTTTGGTAGCAATTTAGATACATTTTTAGAAGGAGTTTTCTATAATGCAGCATTTTCGGACACTGTGAATAATGGTTCTACAGAAAAAGGAATAATTCAATCTAAATATATTACTAGCTATAAGTATAATAGTGCGATTAGCGGGCCGGATGTATCTGTTAGCAATTATAGAAAAATATATGCTCCAGATTTTGATGAAACTCGCACATATTATGAAGGGGAAAAAAGATCATTTTTTAAAGAAACTACTGATTTTGCAAAAGCTACTGGTGCGTTTCAATATTTATATACTGGATATAACTCTGGTGGCTGGTGGACTCGCTCGCCAGATTCTTCAAATTACATGAGAGCTTGGGCATATGGATCGTTTAATTTATTTGACTCAGAAGGTCCTCAGTATATATCTGTATCGGCTACAGAGTTGGGGTGTGCACCTTCTTTAGTTATTTCTAAATGAGATAAAAAAGCTTAAAAAACAACTTTAAAAAAAGAAAGGAATTACTCCTTTCTTTTTTATTTAACTTTCGCTTTCTTAGCGGTTGTTTTTTTCTTATCTACTTCTTTTTTAGATGCTGGTTTTTTCTTTTTTTCTTTTTCTTCAGCTTTCACATCTATCACTTCTTTTTTTACAAATATATTATCTGTTTCCGATCTAACTATGTCGTCAGGAAGGTCCTTCACCCTTATAGATGCGAATGCCTTTTTGACGATATTAAATAGTGGGAATGACGCTTGGATTACTACTAGAGTAAATAGCGTTTGCTCGAATGTCATAGGTATATATTCAAAGAAGGTAGGGATTACAAGGTATAACACAGATAGTAGAAGTATAGTGCTAGCAAATAATATTCCTTTATACATATTGAAAGGTTTACATAATGTGAATAGAACTACAGCTCCAAATGCTGTGATAGATATAGATCCCATAGTAGTAAGAGTAGTATCTAATATTCCTGAATAATCTTGGTAGAAGTATGATGATATCACTGCTAGTGACATTACTATACCTGCAGGAACTGCTATCTTAAGAATATTGCTAAGGAATTTACCTTTTATAATATTAGTATTAGGCTGCAGTGCTAAGAAGAAGGACGGCAGGCCTATCACACAGAATTCTAAAGGTAAGAATTGGATAGTGCTAAACGGGTAAGGTGAACTGCTGATTAGCACGAATGCTGATAGCAAGAACACGAATACTGTTTTCATTAAGAATAGTATAGAAGACTTCTGGATATTGTTTATCACACGTCTTCCTTCTTTCACCACAGTAGGCATAGATGAGAAATTACTATCTAATAATACTAGGTGAGATACGCTTCTAGCAGCTTGACTTCCTGCTGCTACCGCGATAGAGCAATCCGCTTCCTTGAGAGCTAAGATATCATTCACGCCGTCACCCGTCATGGCTACAGTGTTTCCTGCTTCTTTCATAGCTTTGATCAAAGTCGCTTTTTGTTCAGGGCTAACTCTACCAAATATAGTATATTCAGTAGCTACTTTCATCACTTCTTCTTTACTTAGTCCTTGAAGTGAAATGTATTTTTCATGATTATCTATTCCTACTCTTCTAGCTATCTCGCTAACAGTAAGAGGATTGTCGCCGCTGATCACTCTCAGCGCCACCCCGTTTTCTTTAAACCATTTTATAGTTTCAGGAGCGTCTTTTCTGATATTGTCTTCTAGCGTAATTAATGCTAGGGGCTTTCCAGCCGTAGACTCATATGATGAAGCTGATACTAAGGCTAATACTCTCAGGCCTTTAGCGCTAAACTCATCTATTTTTCTTTGGAGTAATGGTTCAGGTTTAGTGATAAGATATTCTGCTGCGCCTAACTTATATGTGCCATGACCAGCTATCTTCACTGCGCTATACTTTTTCTCTGATGAGAAGGCATACATCTTTTCTATATCTACTTCTTTCTTAGCTTTAAAGTAATTTCTTAATGCTTGTGATGTTTGATTAGATGATCCTTCATCTGATAGAAGGGCGCTCATTATTTGTTCTAATGGTAATTTATCTTTTATGTTAGTTATTTCTATGATGTCTGAAACTTTCATACTTCCGTCTGTAAGTGTTCCAGTTTTGTCCAGGCATAATATATTAGCTCTGGCTAGCATTTCTATACAGTATAATTCTTGGACTAATGTTCTCTTTTTAGCCAGTCTTATCACGCCTACGGCTAGCGCCATAGTAGTGAGTAGGAACATGCCAGCTGGAACCATACCTATGATGCTGCCCGCTGTCTTTCTTACAGATTCAGCTATGTCAGAATTAAAATACTCATAATTGTTAGAAAACATTAAGTAAGCAAATGGTATGATTATGATCGCTACCACTCTGATTAATATTTTCATAGAGTATAATAATTCACTCTTAGGTCTAGTGTATTTTTTAGCGCGATTAGACAGTTTTTCTATATAGTTTTCCACGCCTATGTTTTCTACTCTAGCATAACATGATCCGCTAGATACGAAAGATCCGGCTAATAGCATTTCCCCTTTTTTCTTTTTAACGGGTATGCTTTCACCTGTAAGGATGGCTTCATTTACTTCCACGCCGTCATCGAAGCTGATACAGTCAGAAGGGACTTGCATTCCTATGGTTAGAAATATTACATCATCTAAAACAAGTTCTTGTTTAGGGACTAATACTGTCGATCCGTTTCTGATTACTTTACAATAGTTAGATGTGCTGATAGTCAGTTTATCTATTATATTTTTAGCTTTCACTTCTTGGACGATGCTGATAGTGGTATTGATCAATACTAAAAGCATGAAAACTAAATCTCTATATGCTTCAACCGCTACTAATGCTACAGCTATGAGCAGGCATAAAATATTGAAAAAGGTGAAAATATTTTTAAATACTATCTTAGTGTAAGTATTACTAGATTTTTTAGCGGTATCATTTATTAGTCCACTAGCTTTTCTATCAGCTACTTGTTTACTAGACAATCCTTTTTCTTTTTTAGGCCTATATCTTTCCAAATCTTCTAAAATATCAGCTTTAGTTTTCAGCTTTATCAAAGGAGCTTTTTTCTTCTTTTTTGATTGCTCTTCTTTTTCTTCGGTAGAATCATTAGCTGAGAAAACTTCATTAGCGTGTTCCGCTTCAGTAAGGATAGCGGGAGCTATCTCTTCATAGTTATCTTCTTCTTTTTCGCTAACGATAATTTTATCTTTAATTACTTTTTTTTCTGCTAAAGCTTTAGTCTTATTAGTTTTAGCACCTTTCTTTTTATTTTCCATCATTACTCCATTTTATTATTATCTTGCAATCTATTATATTATATTTGCCCAGAAAAATCAATTTCTTTTCATAACTAGTGAAAAAAAGTAAAATAAACTAAAAAAAAGGCAGATGCCTTCTCTTTTTTATAGTTATTTAGTTATGATGTGGTCAGGTAAGCTAATTTCATTTTTAGTGCTATTACCTGTAGTTAATACTTCTTCTGCGTTTTTAGTTTCTTTAAGTTTACCATTTTTCAGTTTAGTTAAAACTGCGTGCAGCGTTCTGTCTAATTCATAGCTGACATTTACGTAATCATATCCTTTCGGAGTAG
>CAYJMU010000004.1:0-13967 GCA_964371605.1 uncultured Lachnospiraceae bacterium | reverse complement strand
TTTCTTATAGTTGCCATCTTTTTGAATTTAACCATAGTCAAAACGGTGTTGGTTGGTTCATCTAGCAGTCCCTCTTTTTCGAGGGCTTTATAATATTTAAAATCTATATTCGTATTAACATCTATTACCACTTGGTCTAAATTTAGATCTTCTAATAAGCTTATATCTTTTTCATCATCTACTTTACTGCACGCTTCAAGGTATAAGTCGTATCTGCGTGCTAATTCTTCTATTTCTCTTTTAGAAGGGTTTTTATTAAATTTAATCTTATTCATATTTTCTAATTCCACCGTCCTCTATGAAAATATACCATAGAGCTGATGATATGTCAATATAGGTTTTTGTAATGATTTTTTATAGTTAGGAAGGTATTACTAGTTTTCAGTATGTATCTCTCTTTCTCTATATCAGATAAGCTTTCATAGTAAGATGAGTCTATTATTTCTGATAGTGGATTTTCTATGTCGCCTAGTTTTATCACGCTTAAACATTTTTCTAAAAATTTTCCACCGTCCTTGTCCACGAAAGAAAGTGATGAATGCGTTCTAGCTGAACAATTCATTTTCTTCACAGTAGAAGTCTCTTCCATAATATATTTCCTATTTTTAAGTCTTTCTTTAGCTAATTGCGCTAAATGCTGTAATGCCGCCATTATTATTTTCCCCCTTTATTTAAAATGCCGTGAGAGTATACTAGCATAATGAAAAGAGAAAATAAATAGTCCTTTTAAAATTCGTAGAAATAATACAAAAAGATTTAAAAAAAGAGCGATGAAAGCTCTTTTTAATATAGGCAAGTTTAGTATTAGAAGCCGCCACAAGCGTTAGGCGTGCCTATAAAGCCAGTGTTAGTCACCGAATTCACTGTATTGCTATTTAGCACCAGTAAAAGCAAGATCAGAAAGTTCGTATTATTTGCTAGGTCCACATCATTAGCACTAGCGAACACCGATAAGAATAATACATATAGTGTATTTTGATTAATAGTCATTTAAATACCTCCTTATATTACAAAAAAATGCTATATATCTAAATATGTTTCTTTTTTTTTAAATGTGCATACTTGTATAGGTGTTGAAGTGTGTGATAATATTGAGAATGCAAAAAAGGGGGAAAATATGCAATTAAACGAAATAAGAATAAAAAGAAGCACACAGGAGAATATAATCAACTTTATGCCTAAAGAAAAAACTCTTAGGGCACTAGCTGATTTTTTCAGCGTGTTTAGCGATGAAACAAGGATCAAGATCATCACTGCACTAGCTATAAGCGAGATGTGTGTGGGGGATATAGCTAAAGTGTTAGAACTGAACCAAACTACAGTGAGTCACCAATTGAAGCATCTTAGAAATATAGGCGCAGTGAACTATAGAAGAGATGGAAAAGTTTTATATTATTCACTACTGAACAAAGGCATAAATGATTGCTTAATGTCAGGCGTTAATTATATAATGGGGGAGTAAATACATAATTGACTTTTTTTTAGATATAATGTATAATATATAGCGTGAGGTAATTATGAACGTAGAAAAGAAGTTTGGAAGAGGTGTGGAGTTATTATGGAAGGATACTAAAAGATTTTGTGGTATGCCGATAACTTTTACGAAATATTATTTGATAGAGAAAAAAGGTCAATGGATTAAATTAGTCCAAGAGTCAGGAATGCTTTCTACTAATATGGAAGAAGCGCAAATGTATAGAGTGGATGATTTTTCAGTATTTGAAAGTATGACTGATAAGCTTTTTGGCGTTGGAAACATAAAGGTATATATAGATGACGCTAGTGGAGAATCTATAGATATAGTGAATGTGAAAAACGTCACTTGGGTAAAAGAATTATTATCTGAATGCGTAGAAAGAGATAGAAGAAATCGCGGAGTTAGATACAACGAATTCCAACAATAATTTGGAAAATATACACATTTTACAGAAAAATTGAATATATATAAGAGGAAGGCGATAATATATGCATAAAACAGCTTAAAATCTGCATAAATATTCATTTTTAAAAAAATTAAAAAAACACTTGCAATTTATAAAAAAGTTTGTTAAAATTAAGTAGTGTTAAACAGAAATGTTTGATGCTGCGTGGAAGTTTAGCTCAGTTGGGAGAGCATCTGCCTTACAAGCAGGCGGTCATAGGTTCAAGTCCTATAACTTCCACCATTTTATTCTAGATAGGAATATCTAGAACTTTGCGGGAGTGGCTCAGTGGTAGAGCGTTGCCTTGCCAAGGCAAATGTCGCGAGTTCGAATCTCGTCTTCCGCTCCATTAAAAATATATGCTGTTCCCATAATAGTGTGGCACCATAGCCAAGCGGTAAGGCAGAGGTCTGCAACACCTTTATTCACCAGTTCGATTCTGGTTGGTGCCTCCATTCGCACGAAAGATATGCCGATGTGGCGGAATAGGCAGACGCAAGGGACTTAAAATCCCTCGAGGGCAACCTCGTGCCGGTTCAAGTCCGGCCATCGGCACCAAGAGTAAAAAAAGAAACTGCTTCGGCAGTTTTTTTTGTGTCTATATCTAGTCCGGACTTTCACCGGCAGGTAATCTCGCGATGCTCGATGATTTCGCCGGCAGCATAGCTGCACAGCTCTATTACAAGTCCAGCCACCCCACCAAGAGTAAAAAAAAAGAAACTGCCTCGGCAGTTTTTTTAAGCATCTCTACTTTCTTTATTTTTTATTAATGTTTGGTTTTCCATAAATCTCACTTTTTCATTGTGTCTAACCATATCATTATTTTTGGCTAATTTTAATTTTTCATTTAAATAATGCAGTATCTTTTTTTTATTATTATTTATAACAATTAAAACTATAAATAAAATAAAAAATACACCAGCTAATATTAAGTTTATAAAAGAACTAGCTATAAAACCTAAAAGGCTTAATATTTTAAAGATAGTTATAATTAAACATTCTTTTTTATGTTTAGCTATTTCTTTTAAAATAGGCGTTTGTTCTCGGCCGTCAAACTCTGTTAAATTGTGAATTGCATCCATATAAATATACCTCCTTTTAGGTTAATTATAGCAATGGGTATATTTAATGTCAAGAAAAAGCATTCAAAAACGGCTTATATTATGTTTTTTTTACGGCATAATAAATATATGACTATAAGTAAAGCTATTTCGTTAAGAATAAAAGAATTATTAAAAGAAAAAAATATGACGTTATATAAGTTAGAGAAAAATAGTGGCATTTTGCATGGGACTATGTCTAACATTATGTATGGCAGAAATAAAGGGGTGACTCTTAGAGTAATTATTCAAATTGCTCAAGGTTTTGAAATGAGTTATCATGATTTTTTGAACTCGCCACTACTTGATGAAGATAATTTTAATTTGGACTAAATGTTAGATTTGTGAAAACGCATGTCATATGATGATCTAGTAGCCTAATCGGCTTGAAAAATTTATTAAGGAGTTTTTTTGTTTATAATTAAAATCAAGATTTTAGAGCTTCTTATTTTAGTTGTGAGGGCTTTTTTCATTCTGTTTGCTATTAGTGGAAAAATATGCTAAAATATATTTATAATACATATATATTTAAAGGAGAAATTTTTTATGGGATTATTTAAATGGTTTAAAAGGGAATTTCTAGAAGTCATAGAGTGGAAAGATGATACTCGTGATACTGTGGCTTGGAAATTTCCGAACAATGACAGAAAGGAAATAATGAATAGCAGCACGCTAGTGGTTAGGCCGGGGCAAGTGGCGATATTCGTTCACAAGGGGCAGATAGCTGATATTTTCACAGAAGGCACATATAAGTTAGCTTCTGAAAATATACCTTTCCTTACTACTCTTCTAAGCTTGCCTACATTAGGGGACAGTCCTATCAAGGCAGATGTTCACTATGTAAGCACTAGAAAGTTCGCTGGGATGAAGTGGGGGACTCAAAACCCTATCATGATGAGAGATGCAGAGTTTGGAAATATCAGACTAAGAGGATATGGCGCATATACATTCAAGGTGATAGATCCTAAAATGTTCTTAAGAGATATGGCGTCTACAGCATCTGTTCTTAAAGTTTCAGATGTGGAAGGTATAATAAAACCTATGGTGGTATCAGCGCTAACTGATGCTATAGCGGAAAGCAAAATTTCAGCTCTTGATCTAGCTAGTAATTATGAAGAGTTCGGCGTAGAAGTGGAAAAATCTGCTAAAAAGAATTTCGAAGAATATGGCTTAAGCTTAACAGATATGGTATTTGAAAACTTATCATTACCAGAAGAAGTAGAAAAAGCGTTAGACGAAAGAACTAGATTAGGCGTATTAGAAAGCAAGCTAGGCACATACACCAGATTAAAAGTGGCGGATGCTATAGGTGATAGTGCTAAGAATGAAGGCGGAAACAATATGGCTGGGCTAGGTGTTGGCTTAGGTGCAGGAAATGTAATGGGTCAAGTGCTAGGCGGAAATATAGATTTTAGTAATCCAACTGTGAAAGAAAAGGCGGCTAAGGGTAGCTCTAATTGTAGTAATTGCGGACATAATGTGAAAGAAGGCGTGAAGTTCTGTCCAGAATGCGGCGAGAAAATGACAGCCACTTGTCCACATTGTAAAGCGCAGATAGCTAAAGGTGCTAAGTTCTGTAGCGAATGCGGAAAATCAGTGAGCGAAACTGCTTGCGGAAAGTGCGGAGCTAAAATGAGAAAAAACGCTAAATTTTGTCCAGAGTGTGGAGAAAAAAGAGCATAAAAACTAGAGGAAAAAAAGTATGGCTATAACAATATTAGAAAATGAAGTTTTTAAATGTGCTAATTGTGCAGGGAATCTAAGCTATAATCCGGCTGAGCGTGGTATGATTTGTCCGAATTGTAAAACTAAATCAGCTATAGCTCATGCTAAAACATTTAAAAAACACCTTGCAGATAATATAGTGGAAAACCTTGAAGAAATGAAGGCGTGGAAAGGGAAGAAAAAACTTTTTAAGTGTAATAATTGTGGTGCTGATGTGGAACTTTCTGGTGACTCTATCGCTAGAAGATGCTCTCATTGTGATAGCCCGTATGTGATAGACTTGAAAAAGCTTCCATCTATAAAGCTAGATGCGGTATTACCCTTTCTGATAGATGAAAAAAGTGTGGGTGAAAAGTTTGCTAAAGAAATAAAAAACAAATTCTTCGCGCCTAGAAAACTGAAAAAAAACAGAGTGCCTATAGATGCAGAAGGTTTATATATCTCTAATTATATGTTCGACTCTAAAACTAGCACAGATTATAAGGCTACACTAGCCATCACTTATGTGACTGGAACTGGGAAAAATCGTAGATATAGAACTGTGATTAAAAATGTAGGCGGTCATTTAGATATTCCATTCGAGGATGTTAGCGTGGAAACTTCAGCACTGATAGAAGAAAAGAAATTCAATGAAATCAAGCCTTTTAATTATGATGAACTAGTAGATCCGAAGAAAGAGTATCTGCTAGGCTATAGCGTGGAGCATAGCAGTGATGATTATATCACCACTAAAGCTAAAGCTCATAAAATGATGGACGCAGCTATTAAGCAGGCAGCACTAAGTCAGCACCCTCAAGGTGCAGTTCGTAGTTATATAGCTGCTACTAATCATGATGAAGAAAAATTTATGTATTCATTAGTTCCTGTTTATAAGCTGAGTTATAAATATAATAAAAAGCAGTTTACCACATATATGAATGGTCAGACAGGTCATATTAGCAGTGGGTATCCTATTAGTCTTTTTAAGAAGATTATGATAGGGTTCTTGATCGCATTAGGCTTAGTAGGCATGGCGTTTTTATTTTTCTTTGGATAAGAAAAACATTTAGAGGAGGAAAAGATTATGAAAAAAATTAATCCTATAAAATTAGGTAAAAAGAGATTAGGTTGGCTAGCAGCACTAGTGATGGTGCTAGGCATAGGCATGGGAGTAGGTGGCGGATTTCTAATGAGCGCTGGCATAAAAGATGTTCCAGCATTCAATGGAATCTTGCTTATCATATTATCATCAGTATTACTACTATTATCTTTAGTGGTAGTTATGATGGGTATCACTATGGCGTGGGTAAAAGGCGCGCTAGTAGCTGAAGATGGGAATTTAGTAGAGGAAAACTTAGTAGCTAAAAATACTATCGGCGGCGGCAAAAAATGTGAAAGATGCGGATGGCCATTAGAAGGCGCGGAAGCATGTACTAATTGCGGAAAGGAAAGTGTAATAGATATAGAAGCTAACTAAAAAAGAGAGGTAATCCTCTCTTTTTTAGTTTTATTTAAGCTTTTTCTTAATAGATATATGCGTAAAGGGTATGGTCGCGAATAGCAGGATCGTTGAATCCTAAGAATTGTCTTTCAAAACCAGCATCCCAATACCAAGCCACGCGTTTACCGTTAGCTTCTGGTGGATCTATCGGCATTGTCACATCTTCTCCATTTAGGAAAGTTTCTGTAGTGTAAAGTGTATCATCTACATAGTATTTCATTTCATAGCTATCTTTTTCTATCAGATTTCCATAAATAGTAATGTGGGCAGTGATTTCTTGATCGAAGTCGAAAGGAAGGGTGTGATTTTCATCAGAGAACCATTCTACATCCTTGTAGATATATTTAAAGTCTTCGAAAAAGTTAAAAGTTCTTCCATCAGAAAGTTCTATGATGGTTAGTTCTGGGGTGGTTTGACCTTCTTCTATCTGTTCAGATGTAGTTCCCTCCCATCTGCCAGCATCAGTCATGTAGTATTTCACTGTGTATTCTGTAGGTCTAGTGGGCTCGCTGCCACAAGATGCCATGAATAGACTTACAGATAGCATAATAACTAATAAAAAAATACTTTTCACTTTCATATCATTTCTCCTTATACTAATATAATATCATAATATTTTAAAAATGCAAAATAAATTTAGTATATTGCAAAAAAAATTAGTAATCAATTTCACACATTAGTTTTTTAATATTTGCAATAAGTATCAATCCATCTTTGAATTGATATATTAAGATTGTATTTCTTATTATATACTATCAAATGCTCCTCAAATTCAAGAAGGATTGATTTAATACTATTCTTTACAGATTCTTCTTTTTTTGCACTTTTCATTTTGTATAATTCATTTTCGTAATAATCGTAATGAATGCTTATACTTTGTAATATTCTTGTTAATTCATTTATCAAAAAAGTATACTTATCCGTTAGTTGATAACTGAATGATAAGGCGGTTGCATGAACAAACTCACTTGCTTGAGAGTAAGTTGTATAACTATCCCCAACACCAACATATTT
Source organism: uncultured Lachnospiraceae bacterium (assembly GCA_964371605.1). Lineage (GTDB taxonomy): Bacteria > Bacillota > Clostridia > Christensenellales > UBA1242 > CAYJMU01. Next base: position 6,726 of record CAYJMU010000004.1, on the reverse strand, counting down.
TGCAATTCCGTTTTTAAAGTTAAGTTGATAATTACCATTGTCGAAGCCCGTTTTAAAATCTGGGATATAAAGAAGCCAACCAAAATTTATAAATTCTCTTTTTTGTCTTGAAGTCAAATTAAATTTTTTTAGTTCTTGATTAAATTCTTCTTCTAATTTTTTTAAATTATCACATTCCATTGTGCCGGTTAATGCTCTAAATTTCCCGTGTTCAAAGAATTTAATTGTATATTCAGAAATGTTCTGTGCTAAAATTCTCAATACGCAATCATTTTCATAGAGACTACGCCATAAAATTATAGCATCTTCATAATAACCAAAAGAGATAAGTTTTAACATGCTTTTTATAGTAATAAAAGAACGCTGCATTAAGGCAATATAAGCATCTCTTCTTTCAAGTTCATTTAAATAGTTTCCAAGAGTCATAATGTCTTGTAGTTTGTTTGTGCATATAATATTTAAGAAAGCAACTATAGGTGTATATTCTGAAACTTCGCCTCTTAAGGTTATTTCTTGTAATTGATTTTGTAAAAATATATTGGCAGAGTTTTTAATTATTGATTCAATATACTTAGAATCTCTCCTTAAAAGTTGTTTATTTTCTTGTGTTAAATGACTTGTATGAAATATATCATAATAAAATACATAATCAATAATTTTAGAAAATGAACCCATTTCGTCAACTGGAGGAGCACTTTTATAAAGCAGGCAATAGCATTGTATAGACATAGCTTTAATAAAATTTTGCTTTGAGCCAGTATACTCACTTATATTTAAAATTTTTTTATATTCTTTTTCAAAAATATAATCCATTGTTTCTTTATCCATTTTGTGCTTTATCATAAATTTGTCCTTCTATTAATTTTATAATAGTATAACATACATTCTAAAAATTCAAAATAAATTTAGCATATTGCGAAAAAAAAGATGACCGCTCGTAAGCTATCATCTTTTTTTATTGGTGACCCCAAGGAGAGTCGAACTCCTCACTTCGCCGTGAAAGGGCGACGTCTTAACCGATTGACCATGGGGCCGTCTTTTCTGAAATTAGTGGTAGCGGTAGATGGACACGAACCATCGACCTTTCGGGTATGAACCGAATGCTCTAACCAACTGAGCTATACCGCCGTAGCTAAATGGTTGCGGGGACAGGATTCGAACCTGCGACCTTCGGGTTATGAGCCCGACGAGCTGCCTAGCTGCTCTACCCCGCGACGACTATTTGCAATCAATGCTCTTACATAATATCAAAAAATTTAACATTTGTCAATAACTTTTTTAGATTTTTTTTAAAATTCTTTTAAGAGGTTTTTTGGTAAGTGGGGGTGCGAAAAATCGTTGTTTTGAGGTATTTTGCGATTTTTTTCTTTTATTTTTTCTGATTTGATGAATTTTTTTCTGCTTTTCTTGGCAATTTTTTTAATTTTTTTCATATAAGTATATGCTAATTAATTTTTTAGGAGGAAAAAATGAAATTAAATTTTTATGATTTTAAAGGTAATGATAAAGAGCTCATTCTTGAAAAAGATATTCAGCTGCTTGATGATAGTTCTGTATATATAGAAAAAAGTGTGAGGCTGGGGAAAGGTATCACTATATTTCCGAATGTGTTCATTTTAGGTGATAGCGAGATAGGGGATAACGCTATCATATATCCTAACTCATTTATATCAGGATCTATTGTAGGTAGAAATGCGGAGGTTCAATATAGTCATATAGAAAACAGTTTCCTTTCTAGCGATGTGAAGGTAGGTCCCTTCGCTAGAATACGACCAGGCTCTTTCATAGGAGAGAAAAGTAAGATAGGAAACTTCGTGGAAATCAAAAATTCCAAGCTAGAAGCTGGCGTGAAGGCGGGGCATCTAGCGTATATAGGAGATGCGGATATAGGCGAGAATGTGAATGTTGGTTGTGGCGCGATATTCGTAAACTATGACGGAAAAAACAAAAACAGGAGTAGTGTAGGGAAAAATGCTTTCATCGGGAGCAATGTAAATATTATTTCGCCTGTAGTGGTGGGGGAGAATAGTTATATTTGTGCAGGAAGCACTCTTACCATTGATACAGAAAAAAATGATTTCGTTATAGCTAGAAGTAGAGAAGTGGTAAAAAAAAATAGAGGAGGTGGCTACCTAAAATGTAGCGAGTAGTGTATGGGAGTATTTTTTGGGACAGACGGTATAAGGGGAGAAGTGAATCAAGACCTTAATTATAATTTAGCTATTAGTGCGGGCAATGCACTAGGCAAGATGAAGAAAAAATGCAAAATAGTGATAGGCGGAGATACTAGGGTGAGTCGAGATATGTTAGCGGCAGCCTTTTCATTAGGTGCGACGCTGGCTGGAGCAGATGTGATAAATGTGGGGATTATGCCCACTCCAGCCATAGCGTATATTACTAGAAGTGTAGGTGCCGACTATGGCGTGGTGATATCAGCATCCCATAATCCTGCTGAGTTTAATGGCATCAAAATTTTCGATGAAAAAGGACATAAATTAGGGGATAAAAGGGAAGATGAGCTAGAAAGAAAGTTTATCAGTATTAAAATTACAGACGGTTTAGATCTTGGCAGCACGGAAGATGGTAAAAATCTAACTAAATTATATGAAAAGTATTTAATGGATGCGGTAGATAATTTAGATTTAAGCGGACTAAAAATAGTGATAGATGGTGCAAACGGGGCGGCATATAAGATAGCTCCTAAAGTTTTCAGAGAGTTAGGAGCTAAAGTTATCACTATTAAATGCAAGAATGATGGCAAAAATATTAATAAAGATTGTGGTTCGCTTCACATAGAAAACTTGTCTAAAATGGTGAGGAAGTATAATGCAAATATTGGATTCGCGTTCGATGGAGATGCAGACAGGCTGATAGCTGTGGACGAAAAGGGAAGAGAACTTGATGGTGACGCTCTTATATATATCATGGCTATCGACCTGAAAGAAAAAGATAAGCTAAAAGGGGATAAAGTAGTTATCACCACTCATTCTAATAGCGGCCTGAAAGATGCGTTATGGGAAAAGGGGATAGATGTGGTAAGAGTGGATATCGGCGACAAGTATGTGACGGCTAAGCTTTTAGAGGAAAATTTATCTATCGGGGGAGAAAAGAGTGGTCATATACTGATAAATGATAAGTCGACTACTGGTGACGGAGTGTTGAATGCTTTATTAATTTCCAAGATATTAAAAGAAAAAAAACTGCCTATAAGCAAGCTTATGAAAGTAGATTTCTATCCACAAGTAAATATAGATATTGTAGTTAGCAATAAACTTAAAATACTAAATAGTGAAGAGATGGAAAATAGCGCGAATAAAGTTAGAAGTATTTTAGGAAGTAGCAGCAGGGTGATGATAAGGGCGAGCGGCACAGAGCCTAAGGTAAGAGTTATGATAGAAAGCAGAGATGAAAACGCTAAAAAATATGCAGAAGAGTTAAGGGATAAAGTGTTAGAAATAGAGAATAAATTCGAAATGTAAAATCAAAAAAAACTAGCGAAGAGCTAGTTTTTTTTAGCCGCGCAAAATGTTTGATTTTTTTTAAATTAGGTGGTATAATAATATAAATATTATTGCCTTGAAAAGTCGATAGGGAAAAGGAGTTTTTATGAGTGAAAAATTCGAGCTTCCAGAAAGCGTTAGAAAGCTATTAGAAGAAAAGAAAGCCAGCGGCGAGTTTAATCCAAAGCCTGAAAACTTTGCCACTTCAAATAGTGAAGTTGAGGCTAGAGAGAGAAAAGAGAACAGCACTTTAAATAGTGGAATAGATTTTTCTGCGCTCGATAAAAACAAGGCGGCTAAAAGGGCTAAGAAAATTTCTACTAAAAGAGATAATAAAGAAAAGGTGAAAAAGTTAGGACTAGTGTTGGTCACTGCGGCGAGCATTTTCTTGACTTCATCATTAGGCATTCTTCTGATGAATATACTAGGCGGCATCGGTGTGGGTGAACTAGTGTATGAAAACACTTATACATATGACTTAAAAAGAGAAGAGGAAATGCTTTCTGAGCATGTATCGATAGATTTAAGAGAGTTAGATTCGCTAAAAAATGTTTATGTCAGGGCGACATTAGATTTCAAGGCGGAAACTAATAATGTTAATACTGATATTGATTTAAGCTCAGCAGAAAGCTTAGTGAAATACCAAAATTTTTTTACTGACAGTTCAGGCGATTATGAGTGGGAGCGTATAGGTGATGATTTTTATCTATATGAAAATGGCGTTCCAGCCGTGGTGAATTCTACTAGCACGCTAAACTCGCCTATCTATCTTTTAAACAAAAATGCTATAGTTTTGCCAGAAAAATTAAATTCAAGTATTTATGATGATGTTAGCGTGGAGCTAGAAGTGAAGCTAGAGTGTATAGATGCTTCTAGAATAGATGAAGGCGTTTCGCTTGGCGAGCTGAGAACTTATTTTCCAGCAAGGGAAAGTTCTTTCGATATAAATTTCATTTCGACAGAAAGTGAAGTGAAAGAGGTGGCATATGGCGCTACGCTTAGCAGCATTCCTTCACCAAGTTTAATAGAAGGTGAAAAGTTTTCTGAGTGGAATACTAGAAGTGACGGACTAGGTAAAAGTTTTTACATTCTTAGTGAAGATGAAAATAATCTAAAAAATATAGCGGATGATATTACTTTATACCCAGTGGTGATTAATACTGTAAGTTTAGAGATAGCTAATGGAGCAGGAACGCTTACAGCTGATAAGGATGAGTTTAGTGATGGCGAAGATGTGACTATTACACTAGAGAAAGAAGATATATACCATATAGAATACTTCTTAATAAATGGACTAGAAGTAAAAGATATTTTAGTAGAAGATGGGGGCAAACTATCTTATACTGTGAAAAACGCGGACGGTCCGATTAGCGTTGAAGTTTATTTAGCATTAGAAGAATATGATGTGTCATTATCAGTGACTGGAAATGGAGATGTGCAGGCGCCTAGCGCAGTGAGTCATGGTGAAAATCTCAGGATTAGATTTAGTTATGATGAAAATGAAGCTAAAGTGGCGTCGCTTAAAATCAATGGCATAGATTATACCAGAGCGGTATTTAACAATCAAATCACTATATATTCAGTGACTGAGCATATAGATGTAGAGGTGGCATTCTCTGCTATCCTAACTATAGATATACTAACCCATGAAAAAGGGGAAGTGGAAAGTATAGCTAAGAATTATGAATCAGGAGATAGACCGACTTTTAGAATTCTTTCTGTGCAGGAAGGATATGAGCTATATTATATAGACATATATGAAAAAGAAGACTATGAACTAAATGGAGCTAATGCCTTAAAGATAGAAAGTGTTGGCGAAGAGCTTCAGATGTCTACCGAGATAGAAGAAAATTTAGTAGCGGTATTAAGAATAGAAATCATAGTGCTAGAAATCATAGCGAGTTCAGATGAATACGGAGAGATAGACAGCGTTAGCGAGCTAAATTATGGGGAAGACTTAGTCTTTTCTGTCACAGCTAACTCAGGTAGAGTTTTAACTAAAGTAATCATAACTAATAGAGATGTGGAAGATTATACTCTTCCTGAAGCTACTCTTTTAGAGCTAACTAGTAATAATACTGGTGAGAATATATTTACGATCAGGAATCTTAAAAATAATATAATGATCAGCCCTATATATGAAAATGAAGAGTATTTCATTCGCGCAGAAGTGAGTGAAGTGGGCGCTGGAACTATTTCGGCGAGTAATAGAAAAGACGGGTCTTCTGTTTATAAGTTTGAAGATGATGTCAGACTCGTCGTGACTGAAAGCGTGAATCACGCGTTAGATTATATAGCGGTGTATTCGGCTACTAATTTAAATGACGAAATATTTATCATCGACGGAGTAGAAGATGAAACTGAATATGAATACTTCGAGATAGATAGAGATTTAGTGTTCATCGCATATTATTTAGACAGAGTGAATATAGAAATTCTTCCTAATCCAAATGGTGAAATATATGCTCCTTCTAGAGTAGTGAAAGGTGACGGCATATATATATCAGTTATAGTAAATGAGAAATTTGAGTTTACTTCGCTAAACATATTAGCGACTAATGGCGTGGTGATAGATAGTATATCAGTCAATCCTAACAACGGTGAATTTTATTATGATAGCGTTAATACTGATATAAAACTTTCTTTAGAAGTAAGCGAGCTTTGGGAAGTGGAAATAGTGCCTATTACTAATATAGGCCCAGATAGCGAACCGAACGCCGAATACCAACAAGTGATAGAAGTATTAAATCCTAAAACTTATTACAGAAGTGGAGATGATGTAAACTTCGGCGAAAAAAGTTATGAAGGTTATACCTTCTCTCACATAATGATCACTGAGAAAAGTGGAGGGACTACCTCTTTATATGACTCTAATCTATCTTTTAATATAAACGATGATATCACGGTTAGAGCTTATTATAATCTTAATTCTTACTCGCTAACAGAAGTCGTGATAGAAAATGGTCCAGTAGGCGTGAGCGAAAATGAAGTTATATCTATCAGTGGATACACTGATGCAGGAAAAAAAACATTTGATCATTTTTCAGATAGCGGCGAGATAATCATAGAATCTCCTAATGATTATTCTATAGCTAGAGTAGTATTCTATGTAGGCGGAAGTGAATTGCCATATACAGCTAGCGGAGCGGTTCTGCATTTAGCTGATGAGACTGCTATTTATCCTACTCATAGACTATACAGAAAGTATAATATAGAAAATTTCAGT
>CAYJMU010000003.1:8978-22686 GCA_964371605.1 uncultured Lachnospiraceae bacterium | reverse complement strand
CGCCATACTTTATATTTAAGAGTGCGTTATATACTTTCTTTTGGAATTCTGTGCCGCTGATTTCATACTTAAAAGTAAAATCTTTTCTTTCTCCAGCGAAGTATTCTAACAGCTGATTATATACCTTGTTTGTGAAGTCATTCCTTTCACCGTCTTCTACCTTTTCATGTTGTTTTTTTAGGTAAAGAACAGTTTCATTCTCATATCCTATTTTAAAAAAACCATACTCTGTTTCATATGCTGCATATTTCATATTTCTTCCTCCATCCATGCTTTATGTTTAAATTTTTACATTTCTATTATACACCTCTTCTTCTTTTTTAGCAAGGATTATAATATCATTTGACTTATGAAAGCTTTTGTTATATATTTATTTTATCATAAAGGAGATATTATGTCTGTAATTGAAATAAAAAATGTGACTAAAACATACGGAGATGTTAAAGCTGTGAAAGATATTAGCTTGACATTAAATGAAGGTGAAATACTAGGCTTCATAGGTCCTAACGGCGCGGGCAAGAGCACTACGCTGAAAGCTATTAGCGGCCTAATAAATATAGACTGTGGCAGCATTAGTATATGCCAGCTTGACAGCGTGAAAGATGGGGCTGAGGCTAGAAAGCTTTTAGGTTATATGCCTAGCGAGCTAGTTTTATATCCTAAACTTACTGGCAGAGAGTTTTTAAAATATGCTTGTGATCTAAAAGGTGCTAGCGATGAAAAAATTTTGCCGTTAGCTAGAAGGTTTGAATTAGATCTGAAAAAGAAGTGTGCAGCTCTTAGCTTAGGAAATAAAAAGAAGCTTATGCTGATAGCAGCATTAGTGGGAGATCCTAAAGTGATCATTTTAGATGAGCCGACTACTGGTCTTGACCCCCTTATGCAGGATGAATTTTATAACGTTTTAAAAGAAGAGCAAGCTAGAGGAGCGAGCATTCTCTTTTCTAGTCATACACTCAGCGAAGTGGAAAAGATTTGTAAAAGAGTGGCTGTAATTAAAAATGGTGAAATCATAGCAGATGAAGACATCGAAAGCATTTCTAAGAAAAACTATAAAAGAGTGAAGGTAAGATCTGAGAAGTTAACTAAGCTAAATTTTGAAGGTGTGGAAAACTTAAAAATAGAAGACTCTTTAGCAGTGTTTGATTTCGTAGGAGATTTAAATTTGCTATTAACAGAACTAAAAAAAATAAAGGTAGAAGATTTCTCTGTAGAAGACGCAGGTCTTGAAAGTGTATTTCTTCATTACTATAAGTAGGTGTATATATGAATGGATCAGTTTTTAAAAATGAATTTAAGTTTAGCTTAAAAAACACATTGATTTGGCTAGCTTCCGCCTCTGTCGCTATTTTGCTGCTTACATCTCTTTACCCAGTGGTGAAAGAAATGTATAATATGATGCTTGATTATATGGCGTCGGCTAATCTAGGAGATGAGTTTTTAGCAGCGTTAGGAGCGCTAAGAGTGGATAATTATGTAGACTACTTCATGGTAGAAGTTTATACTAATCTCCTTTTAATATTAAGTGTTTATTCTGTCTTATCTGCTCTTAATATTATTAAAAAAGAATATACTAATAAAACAGCAGAATTTTTATACTCTTCACCAATGAAAAAGTCTAGAATAAATGGCGAAAAATACGCTACACTGCTTTTAAACATTTCTATTTTAAACATACTTATTATGGGCATTAGTGTTTTAACTTTAGCTATTTTTGAACCTGGCGTTTATTTGGGTGGAGTGGTTTATTCCTTCCTATCTATGTGGATAATGAATTTAGTTTTAGCTAGCATAGTTTTTGCTATTACTAATTATTTGCCTAAGAAAATGAATATAGGTTTAGCTTTCGCTATCATCGCGGCATTCTTCATGCTCCAAAGCTTCGGTTCATTGACTGATAGTCTTGAATTTTTAACTTATCTTTCACCTATGACCATCGCTGGAAATATCTCCGCGTTTAAAGATTTAGACTTTATCATTATAGCTATATGGCTAGCTGTTTCTACAGCTCTTGTCATATTATCCCTTAAATTTAGCGAAAAAAAAGACTCTGTTTAGAGTCTTTTTTTTAACCACTATTTTTTTCTGATTCTACTATTTCTTCTACATTTTTTATTTCTTCTTTTACTATCCCTTTTTTGCCTTTTAATTTGTTAGATATTATCCAGAACAGATTAAACAGTCCGAATACTACTAACATAAATAATGGTGTCCAGAATATTCCTAAAGCGTCACTAATGAATGCTATAGCGTCAGGTGCTTTAAATAAGAACATATAGTTTAGATTAAATATGATATCTATTACTAATACAGGTAGCGCTACGCATAATAGCACTAAACAAGATTTTAAAAGATCTTTATAAGTAAAGGTTTTGATCTTGTCTGTGAATGCGAAATATAATGGCCCTAATATTAAAAGATAGTGGCTTATGAAGAATTGGAAGGCTCTGGCGTGAGGGAATACGTATTGCATATCTATCACTATTAGGCTAAGAATTCCACCTAAAAGTCCCCAGTAATATACTATTTTCATAATTTTAGCATTGTTTGTGAATAATGCTAGCGCCACAGTCCACATGATGATCGCGCATAATTCTAGCGGCAAGTGCTGAGCAAAAGTCCAATCTTTTTTTATATATGAAAATATATGAAGGCCTATCTCTAAAGCTATCATGAGTGAAGCTGTGGTGTATCTGAAAATTTTATCAGCTTTCTCACTTTCTTTAAATTTATTTCTGAATACAAAAAATAAAACTGTGATCCCTATGAATACTAATAGGGCTAGTATGTGCGGCATAGAGAACATCTCTATCACTCCTTTAAATTTATCATTAAACATTTTCTTTCCTCCTACTATAAAGCAGTATACTACAATGTTTTTTAAAAAGCAATGAAAAAAGCCTAACCTAAGTTAGACTTTCCATTTTCAAAAATTAGTTTCCTCTTCTGTTGTTATTATGCATAGCTTTCTTAGCTCTTCTGCATTCTTGACATCTAGCAGGTTGGTTTTCGAATCCTTTTTCTTTGTAAAACTCTTGTTCTCCAACAGTCCAAACGAAATCGTTTCCACAATCTTTACATTTTAGTGTAATATCTTCCATTTTTTACGGGTCCTCCTTATAAAATTTAACAGAGCAAAATTTAAAAAATGAAACTATAAAAAGTAAAGACCACAAATTTAAAGTAATTAATAATATTTTGATTCGTTAATGCTTTCATTATATCAAGAGTTAGCCTAATTGTCAAGCAATGCAGAAAAAAATAATTTTTCTATTATCCTTTGCTTCTCTTTTCTTTTTTTATTTACTATTTTTATCTTGCTCTTTTTTGTAGTTTTGTGTATACTATTGGTGTTAATTGGAGGATGTATGAATTTTTTCACTAGCGACGCACACTTTAAAAGTAATGACATTATATATAGAGAGAAACGCCCTTTTAAGAATTATAAAGTTTTCGAGAGAAAAATAATAAGGAGATGGAATAAGCAGGCAAGAAAAGGCGATACCATTTATTTCATTGGTGATTTTTTAAATTATTCTAAAAAAGATACTTTTTCTTGGTCTCAGGCCTTACCTTTAGTTAGAAAGATCAAGGCAGATGTTGTTTTGATTTTAGGAAATAATGAAGAGCGCGTTATAAAAAATAAGTTTGACGGAAATTATGAAAAATTTAAAAATTTTCTTTTAAAAGCTGGATTTAAAGGAGTAGAAAAAAATATAGAGATTTCTGTATGTGGACAGCTTTTTCATTTAGTGCATGACCCGAAAAATCATAAAAAAGGGATGCTAAATTTATTCGGTCACACGCACCGCACGCTAGGGATATATACTCCATTCGGGTTCAATGTAGGGTGTGATCTGCATCATTATAACCTTTTAGATGAAAACTATATTAAATTTTTGATAGATAGTAAAAAAGATTTTTGGGACAAGGCTAACATATTTTTTTCTATAACGAGCACTTTATAAAGTCAGGAAATTAGCCTATTGACAAAATATACCTTTCATGTTAGACTTTTAGCATATAGGGAGATTTACTTATGAAAAATAATGAAACGGTTGTGCAAATTAAAAAAAGAAAGAAATTAAGGACTCTTAAAGCCACTCTTGCTGCTTTAGCATTAGCATCAGCCGTGAGCACTAATAGCAATGTTGAAATTATTGAAAAGCCAGTATATGAGCTTAAGGAAATACATTTATATGAAAAGAATGAAAAATCTTTCATTGATATGAAATTCTTTGGCGAGGCTAAAAATGCGAACACCACTTATTCTATAGATAAAACTAGAAAGATTATGTTGGCTGGGATCTTTAAAAGAGCAGATCAAATGTATAATGTAAATGAGTTAGAAAATATTGAAGATAGAATAAAACTATATGAAGCTTTAAATAAAGTAGCTAAATCTAAGAAAATAGAAAAAAACACTATAAAAAATCAAGCGTTAAACGCAAAAGCGCTATAATCATAAAGAGAAAAAGGAGAATAAATATGAAAGAAAAATACACTGGAGAAGTGATTAAAAGTAAAAAAAGATTGAAAACACTTAAAGCAGCCCTTGTAGGCATAGCTATCGGAGCTGGGCTAGGAGTGGCAGCAGACAAACACATTGATAATAAAAATTTAGAAGAATCTAAAATGATTTTAGCTAACTTACAATCTGAGAAACTGGACAATGAGCAACAAATTAAATCTATCAGATTATATAAAGAGAATGGGCTAGATTTACTGGATTTAAATTTTAATTATAATTTAGATGAAATTCGCATATATACTTATAAGCTTAACGAAACAGAAACAGAACAAATCAAAACTTTTTATAATGAAACTTTAGATAAGAACACATTAGAACAGCGTGAAAAAACTGAAGTTTTCCCTCAAGCATATGTGAATGAAAGTGGATCAACTAAGAACAAAATTAATATCTATAACACATTAATTGATATAGTGGATAACGGAACTCTTATCAATGAAACAATTTTAATTAAGGGTCAATCTATTGAAGTAAATTATGACGAAAATGGGTTAGAAAAATAATTTATAGAGGATATATATCCTCTTTTTTTTGCTTAATTTAGCATATTGACAATTTCAGAATTTCATGCTAATATTAATGTAATTATAAGGAGATGACTATGGAAAACGAAAATACAATAGACATTATTAAAAAAAGAAAGAAATTAAAAAGCGTTTTATCAACTGCACAAGATATGCTTTTTATCGGCGCTATAGCTGCTGCCATGGGCGGCGCTACCATTGGAGGGCTATATGGCTATGATGCGTATAATGATTATAAAGAATCTAAATATATAGAAGTCATAAATAAAGCAGGACTAACAGACTTTTCATTAGAAGGTATAAAATTTTATACTAATGAAAGCGTGGAGCTTATGGATTTAGTCTTCATGAATGAAAGCCATGACTACAAAACATATACCTATGAAATAAATGAACTTTCTAAACACGCTATTAAAAAGGCGATAAAGACGAATGAAGATTATATAGTAGTAGACAATTCAGCTCGTCAATCGGGATCTGAAGTAATAACTGAAGCGATTTTAGCTAGCAAATTAGTAAACGAGTTAGAAGAAATAAATATTAATCTGCCTGAAAATGAAAGATAAAAAAAGCTATCCGAAAGGATATCTTTTTTTTTGCTTTTCCTTATTTTCTCATTTTTTGCTACCCATTCGTAGAAATTTATTAACGAAAAATCGGCAGTTTTTACTGAATCCGAACTGTGAGTAGAGTTTTTTTGAACTAACTCTACTATTTGAAAAAAAACATTATACTGTTAAAGCATTAATTCTCTTGAATTTGCAAATATTATATATTATATTTTATAATGTAAAAAATATGAATGGAGAAAAAATATGAAAAACACAAAAGAATTAATTTCAATAATAATACCAGCTTACAATGCTGAAACTACTATCAGCCGCACGCTTAGCGGGATAGTGAATCAAACTTACCCTAACTTAGAAGTATTAGTAGTAAATGACGGGTCTAAAGATAATACTGAAGCGGTGGTAAAAAGCTTTATTACAGCTTACCCAGATAAAAATATTATTTTGATCAATAAGCCTAATAGCGGCGTTAGTGAAACTAGAAATATGGGACTAGATAAATGCACAGGAAAATATGTAATATTTATGGACAGTGATGACAACTATATTAAGCATGACGCTTTAGAAAAAATGCATAATTTATTAATCAAAAAAGATGTGGACATGGTAGTATGTAATTTCACGCACCCAGTATTCAAAGCTTATCTAAAAAGCGGAAAATATGATCTAACTAAAGATAAAGATCTTAAAAAATATTATGACGATTTCTTCGCATTCGGCATGCCTTGGAATAAGCTAATGAAGAAAGAATTAATCAGCGCGAAATTTAATAAAGATGTGGCTTTTGCTGAAGATGAACTTTTCATGGTGGAGCAAAACAGCAAATTCCAAAAAGTATATTACACTAGCGAAGTTTTAATAAATTATTACTGCGCACCTATAAACAGTGAAAATCCTAGCGCGATAAATAAAGTCCACTCTCTTGAAAATGTGAAAAAAGAAAAAGCGGGATTCTTCTTCCTTCGTCAACAAACGACTGATATCAGAGATGAAGTTTTCACTAAACATTTCCCTGAAAAAGCAGAATATTTCAAGTATAAAAGATTTATGGATTTCTTCATACTAGACATTTTGTTTATGGACAGAAAAAACATAACCACAAAACAACAATCACCCCTTCATAAAAAATTAATAGCAGACAGTCTTTTTATGAATACATTAAAATCATTTGAATCAGAGAAAAAAGAATTGATTTCTAATGAGCCTAAAGTTTTAGTTCCAACCATTGGACAATTTGTCGAAACTGTGGTAGAATTATTTAGAAAAAAAGAAGATAACATTATGAAGAAAAGCTATAAGGCTTTAGAAAATACTTTTTATGTTAAAAGGAAATAGTTATGACTAATAAAGAACATATCGCTAAATATTTAGAAGAAGAAAAAAATGGTAATTTTAATGAAGATATTAATCCGGTGAACTGGGAAAACACTATCCCTGTCACAGAAGATTATAATTATGTTAACAGGAAGTTTAAAGACAAGTTTAAAGCGTTCATGATTAACACGTTCCAAATCAATCCTTTCTCTTTCCACTTTAACAAAAAAGTGGCTAAAACTAAAGTGATAGGCAGAGAACATTTAAAAGGCGTAAAGGGAGCTATAGTGACGTGCAATCACGTGAATATTTTCGACTGCCTCACTGTGAAATATGCTCTTAAAAATAAACCGATTAAATATTGCGTGGCAGAATACAATAATTTCAAAGGTACTCTTGGCGATCAAATGCGCGCTCAAGGGATACTCCCATTAAGCAAAAAATTAGCTGTAATGAGAAAGTTTAATGAAGGCGTAAAAGAACATTTATCTAAAAATAGAAGAGTGGTAATATACCCTGAACAAGCTATGTGGTATATGTATGAAAAACCAAGACCTTTCATGGATGGAGCTTTTGCTTATGCTTATAAGTTTAATGTTCCTATCATACCGCTATTTATTACTTTTAGAAATAGTGGAAAGTATGATAATGAGGGACTTGAGATAAAATACTTTACAGTAAATATACACCCACCACTATACCCTGACTTTTCATTAGAAAAAAAAGAGGCTATTAAAAAATTAAAAGATGATAATTATAAGCTATGCGTAGATACATATGAAAAAGCATACGGAAAGAAATTAGTTTATGATATCAAAGCTGCTAAAAAAGCGGCCACTAAAAAAACTACTGAAAAATAATTAAAGGAGAATTTAGAAAAATGGTATTCGTTTTAAGCATAATAATATCTTTCACATTAGTGACTTCTGGACTAGCCGTCTTTCTACCCGGCATCGCTCTATCATTTTTAGATGCTTTTATCTGGAGCTGGATATGCGTTTTATTATTATTTTTAATAGATCTAGTGATAGCTTGCATTATATACTATCTTGTTCCTAGAAGCGCATTTAAGCCATTTGGGAAATTTTTCAAAATAAGAAAATTTGAAAAAAAGTTATATCTTAAACTGGGCATTAAAAAAGTGAAAGATAGAGTTCCTGGAAACTTAGGAATGAATAAAGAAAAAGTAGCAGAACCTAATGACACTAAATATCTGCACGCCTTTCTGGTAGAAAGCTGTAGCGCAGAATTAATGCACGCACTTAGCATTCTTCCTAGCTTCCTAATACTATTGATAGTTCCTAGCCAATTTTTCTTCATAGCTTTATTAGCTAGCTTTATGAATGTTTATCTTCAAATATTGCCAGTATTAATCCAAAGGTATAATAGACCTAGGCTTATAGTCTTATATAATAGAGCGGTAAAATTAAATGAAAGAAAAGTGGCGTCATCTACTGTGATCAGCGAAGAAATGAGCACATCTTCTGAAGAAAGCTTATTAGAGAGCGCAGAGAACACCGTACTCGAAAATTAAAAAAAGATATCCATTTAGGATATCTTTTTTTATTTTTTCTTTTTATTTTTCTCCATATATAATCTAACGAAAAATCGCAAGGTTTCTTACTTGAATAACTTTCAAGGCTTATTTCTCATTTATTTATTGCTAATTTTCTTTTTAGTAGATATAATATATATGTATCGAGGAGGATATTATGAAAAAAAATACAATTGGTTCTTTCTTAACTGAAAAAAGAAAAGAATGTAATTTAACTTTAAAACAATTCGCTGATAAGCTTTTCGTTTCAGAGTCTACAGTTTGCAAATGGGAAAAAGATAAAAGCCAGCCCAACCTTGCTACTGTAAAAAAAATATGCGAAACGCTAAACATATCAGAAAAAGAATTTTTAACAGCTTGTGATGACAGCGAACTTAAAACTACTAAAAAGAAGGCGAAAGCTTGGACGAATCTTACTAATACCACTTTTTCTATTTTATGGATTTCTTCCGCTTTAGCTATACTTACTTCTTTCATAGTGAATTTAGCTACTACTGGAAATTTGACTTGGTTCTTTATAGTGCTATCTTCTGTGGCGCTATTTGACTGCATTACCATACTTCCTATGTTTATTAAGAAGCATAAATTTTTCATTAGTGCTTCTGCTACCTATCTTGCATTTGTATTACTAATGCTTACTTTAGTATTATTCACTAGCGGAGATTGGTTCTTTATAGTGACTATAGGTAGCACCCTTTTGTTCATAGCGGTATCTTTACCTATATTTATCAAGATTTATCCAGTTCACGCTACTATTAAGAAATTTAATTTTCTTATCACTTTAGCAGCGCTTTTCGTGTTTACACTAATAGAGCTAGCGATAGTTAATTCTTATGTAGGCGGAGATTGGTTTTTCAGTTTTGCTTTAGGTGTGTCAGCCTTAGCTTATGCTATACCTTTGATAGTTTACTTCATTTCATCATCTAAAAAAATGAATAAACTAGTGAAGTGGGGAATATCTCTTTCAGCACTTTCTGTATACTTTTATTTAGGAACTATTCTAATTTATGATTGGGCGAGCAATGTCTTTAATTTTACTAACACTCTGAGTATGTTTCCGAATTTTTCAGACTGGTCAGCAGCCAGTATAAATATGAATGTGACATTTATAGTAGCAGCATCATCGCTACTGTTAGGATTGATATTTGTTATATCAGGACTAATTAAAAAAACTAAAAAATAAAATCAAAAAAACTCATAATAAGTTATGAGTTTTTTATTTTGTACCAGAACACTTAACTAAAAATATATCTTGCTTTTTTATTTTCTTTTTTTGCCTTTTGTGATATAATGAAGTTATGAATAATTTTTTACCAGTTAATAAACAAGATTTAATAGATAGAAATATATCTGAACTAGATTTCATTTATATCAGTGGGGATGCCTATGTGGACCATCCCTCTTTTGGGCACGCCATCATCACTCGCATGATAGAAAGCCAAGGCTACACTGTAGGTATAATCCCTCAGCCACAGTCTAAGAGTGACTACACCGCGCTAGGAACGCCTAAAATAGCCTTTCTAGTAGGTAGCGGCGTATGTGATAGCATGGTGAATAATTACACTACTGCTAAAAGAAAGCGTTCAGATGATGTATATAGCGAGGGCGGAAAAGGTGGAAAGAGGCCAGACAGAGCATTGACCGTTTATTGTAATAATCTTAGAAAATATTTTGATGACGCCACTATTATAGTCGGAGGGATAGAAGCTAGTCTTAGAAGATTCTCTCATTATGATTATTGGAGTGACAAGGTAATGAAAAGTGTCCTAGTAGACTGCGACGCAGACCTGCTTATGTATGGCATGGGAGAAAATCCGCTTTATGACCTTTTAAAATATTGCGACCGAAACATTCCACTGAAAAAGATCAAAAATGTGCAAGGAACATGTTATATTTGTGATGAAGAAAAACTGCCTAAATCAGACTACATACTTCTACCTAGTCATGAAGATGTGAAAAGTGACAAGGTGAAATATTGTAAAGCTTTCATCGCCCAAAACCAAAACACTGATGCTATTAACGCCAATGTTTTAGTTCAATACCAAGGCAATGGAAAATACCTAGTCCAAAACTTGCCAGCTAAAGCTCTTAGCCAGAAACAAATGGACGCAGTGTATGATCTGCCATTTCAGAGAAAATATCATCCTATGTATACCGCTGGCGTGCCAGCTATTAACGAAGTAGAGTTTTCTATCACCAGTCAGCGAGGATGCTTCGGGGGATGTAGCTTTTGTGCTATTAATTTTCATCAAGGCAGAGTGATCCAAAACCGAAGTGAAGAGAATATAGTAAAAGAGGCGAAAGTGCTGATAGAAAAAGAAAATTTCAAGGGATACATTCATGATGTAGGCGGGCCGAGTGCTAACTTTTATGAAAGAGCTTGCCCTCACCAAAAAGAGCACGGCGTGTGTAAAAACAGGCAATGCATCGGGAAAAATGTCTGCCCGAACCTAGTAGTAGATCATAAAAAATATGTTGGCATTTTGAAAAGCGTGAGAAAACTAACTGGCGTGAAAAAAGTGTTCGTTAGAAGTGGTATACGCTTCGACTATTTGATGATGGACAGGGATAAAACATTTTTTGATGAACTATGCCAACATCACATTTCTGGTCAGCTTAAGATCGCACCTGAACATATTAGTGATTGCGTTCTGAATGTGATGAATAAGCCTAAGAGTGAAGTGTATAAATCTTTCTCTAAACGCTATAATGAAAAAAATAAAAAATTAGGAAAAGACCAATACCTTGTTCCTTACTTCATATCTTCTCACCCTGGAAGCACCCTCGCTGATGCCATCAAGCTAGCAGAGTATCTGAACGATATAGGATTTATGCCAAGGCAAGTCCAAGACTTTTATCCTACACCTAGCACGAAAAGCACATGTATGTATTACACTGGATTAGATCCTGACACACTGAAACCTATATATGTGGCTAGAAATCATGAAGATAAAAGAATGCAAAGGTCGCTTTTACAGTGGAGAAAAAATGAAAATTATGATATCGTAAAAGACGCTCTGATTAAAGCTAAGAGAGAAGATCTAATAGGCTATGAAAAGAAATGTCTAATCAAGCCAATAAATTACGCCAAAAAATATAGCAATTACAGTGAAAAAGGGAGAAAACCTAATTCGCAAAATAAATTTAAAAGAATCAAGAAGTAATTTCAATATTATTAAAATTTGATTTGATTGCTTAAAGCTTCTGATTTACTCAGGAGCTTTTTCTAAAAATATTATAAAAAAGGAGCTAAATATGAAACTTTGGATAATGTATAAATCGCCTGTCATGATAGAAACATTTTCGCCCTCAGAATATATGTTGGAGATGGCTAAAAATAATGGTATAGACGGGGAGCTAGTTTATTATGAAAGCCTTGCCCTATCTGTAGAAAATAAATCTACATTTCTATATTATAATGGAAAATTAGTGACCCGCTTACCTGATGTGGCATTCATCAGAGGATACCCTTTCGAGATCATTAAGTATCTAGAAGATGCGGGCGTTAAAATCATAAATGGATATGCCGGAATGAAATTATGTAAAGATAAATTTGAAACGCATAAAGCTTTACGAATGCTAAAGGATTTAGTTCAGCCTAGAACATTGTTTATCAAAAATGGAAGTTTTGATTTTTTGAAAGAAAAATTAAATCTTCCTTTCGTCGCTAAAGTTCTAAGCGGCAGCGGTGGTGAAGGCGTGGAGCTAATAACTAATGAAGAAGAGCTTAATTTATTCAAGTTAAACTATGATGATAGTGAATTTATTTTCCAAAACTTCATAGAGACCAGTAAAAAAACAGATGTTAGAGTTTACGTTATAGGATCTAATGTAGCTGGAGCTATTCGAAGAGTGGCGACCAACGACCCGTTTAAAGCCAATATATCTTTAGGTGGTGTATCGAAAAAATATGAATTAGCTGATAGATATAAAGAACTGGCTGTCAAAATAGCTAAAAAACTTTCCCTTGAAGTATGCGGCTTGGATTTCATGTTCGGCGAGGGTGATGATTTAATCTTTTGTGAGGCTAATGGCAATGCTGCATTTAGAGGGTTCATGGCTCAAGGAAAAAATATCCAAAATGATATCATGAAATATATTAAAGAAGAGTATGGAGAATATAAAAATATCCAAAACGATATTTATGATAATAAAAACCGCGCTAATTCTTTCGTTATAAAAAATGGCGCCCGTGACTATATCATTTCTGCACCGCACGCAGTTTCTCAGAGAAGAAATGGAAAATATAAAGGCAGCGATCTAAACACTGATAAATTAGCTTATTATCTTCACCAAAATCATAATAGCACGGCTATAATCAAAACTAAAAACACAGGCTCAGCAGAAAAAGATGACGATGCGAATTTCCAAAAAGAGTCGCCATATAAAACTGCTTTGATAAATTTAGTGAAAAAGACTGATGCTAAAATAGTGATAGATGTTCATTCCATGAAAAAAGAAAGACTATTAGGCGTGATAGCTGGGATATCAGGTGGCGAGAATATAAAAAACGATGAGGAATTTAAAAAATTCGTATATGATACCTTTTCTGACTTTTACGCTATAAAATTTGATTTCGATGGCCTATATGGTTCAGAAAATACAATAGCGAATTCAGTGGCTAAATCTACTAACGCTTATGGCTTACAGTTGGAAATAAACACAGAATTATTAGCAAGCAATCATCACATGAAAAAGTTAGCTGAATTGATAGCTAAAATTCCCTCGTACTTTAAATAAATTTAAAAAAAGACAATGTTAATATTGTCTTTTTTCTTTATTTTTCCATTAAATCTTCACACACTTTAGTCATTTTATTAGGTACTTCATTTTCACCTCTAGCTCTTCTAGATGCTACAGATAACGCGAATTCTAACCTTTCATTTAAACTTTCAAGCTCTATTTCGAAGGTAGGTATTTTAACTTTTAGAATATCGCCATCAGCATTCTTCAGGTCATACCCTCTAAGAGAAACTCTTTTCACAGATAACTCGTTCATTATTTTGTTTAGACTATCTGTTTTATATTTCACATCATATAAGAATTTGATTTTCTCTAAATTTCTATCCACTCTTCCTTTCACCGCATTTAAAACATATGTGTTTTCTTCTGTGCTTAGATCGTCTCCTACATATGCCTTATACGCTAATTTGAGCTCAGCCTCACCAGTGATAGCTTTTTTGAAATCTTCAAAGTCAATCTTAGAAAAATCAAA
>CAYJMU010000003.1:0-8968 GCA_964371605.1 uncultured Lachnospiraceae bacterium | reverse complement strand
AAGCTGACTAGGCCCATACTCATCACTTTTTACTACATATTTCAGCTCAGCATACTCATTCAATAAATCAGTAAGTTCTTTCGTTTTAAAATTAAACTTATAAGCTTCCTTTAGGATGTCTATTAGGTCAGCTTTATCGAATTTCAATTTTTCATTTCTATTTTCGAAGAAATCCTTTTCTTTTTGTCCACAATCTTTGAAAATGAACGCATATTGATCTGCCGTTAATTTTCCGCTTTCTGCTGCTTGAGCTATTTCATTAAACTTTTCATTCATAGGCACTGCTAATACTAAATCATTCACATCTTTAGCATAATAGCTTTTAGAGAGCACCCTCTTAGCATCTTTCTTAAATATATTTTTTATATCGTCTATTTTCACCATAATATTATCCTCTTTAGTATTTTTTAATATTATACCACACTGAAAAAATCTGTCAATCCCTTAAATCACGCAGAAATGACTTTTAATAAAAATAAAACAAGGACAGCAAAAGCTATCCTTGAAGAAATTCTTTAATAGTGGAACTTGGCAAGGCAAATGAAACACCTGATATAACATCGTTGTTTTTATCTTTTAATCTAAAACTTATAATGCCTAAAAGTTTACCGTCCTTGTCAAAAACTGGACCACCGCTGTTTCCTTCGTTTATCACAAAACTTGTTTGAAATGTTTTAATTGTGACACCTTCATAAATCACATATCTTTCCTGACTGGAAACAACTCCTTGAGTGAAAGATAATCCAAAGCCATTTGGATTTCCAATGGTGTATATTGTTTCTCCATCTGCAATATTATCTTTTAACTTAAAATAACTTGTATTTTGCTTATCAATTTTTATTGTTGCCATATCCTCAGTTTCGCTAACGCTAACAACATCTGCATCAATCCATTCGTCAACATCTGCAAGCCTAACTTGTATAATATTATAATTTAATTGAGTTGACTCATTAAACACAACATGTTTATTAGTTAAAATCGTTCCATTTTCATCAATGAAAAAACCTGTGGCATACCCCCATGTTGATTCGTCGTCAGAGATTTTCACTTCAACAACTTTTAAAATATTTTCATCGAAAATCATTCCAGTGTTATTCGCAGTGAAAAAAAACACTGTTGCCATTATATTTAAAATGAACAATATTCCAATTATCAGATAATTTATTATTAAAATTTTTTTATTCATTATATGATATTCTCCATATCACCCAGGATAACACTTTTCACAAATTTTCTTAGTTCTTCTTCTGTTAATCCATTTGAATCATGGATAAAATAATTAGAGATATTAATTTTATCTTTTGATGCTAAAAAAATTATTGTTGTGTTCCATCCTGAATCAAGAATGGATTTAACTTCTCTACCAGCGATTTCATCTTCACTAAAAACATAAGAAGCATAATAATCTTCATTAGAAATATCTGTTTCTGTGATCACTTCTGCGCAAAAATTAAAACTATAATGCCCTGGCCTCGTCAAATATTTTTTTAATAATAAAATATCTGTTATTTTTTCAAAACTATATATCTTGCTAATTTCTTGTTCCCATTGTTTGATTTTCATTTTAACTCCTTTATACTGGTTGACCATAAAATGCATGAGGATGTGATATTGATGCATAATCTGCTCCTGGGTGGTAATGATGAAAGTATCCAGTTTTTTTCGCGAGATGATGGACGGCGCCAGGACTTCCCAAAATGGTTCCCGCTTCAGTTGCTATAATAACTGCAGCATCTTGTGTGGGCGTGTATAAACTAACCACAAATTTTTTATTAGATCCTTTATGGGCAGAATTTACAAGTATTGAGCCAGTCATAATCGCTAAGGCTTCAATATTTTTAATAGGCGTAGATGTAACATATAAAAGCCCATCATCAGTATCTGCAATTGCTACATAATATTGATTTGATTCAAATTGCTTATTTTTTTCAAAGGTTTTGCTTCCACTTTTGTACCTGATATTGATATGTTATAACTTAAAGTGGTAGTCGTAGTTGTTGTCTTTACTCTAGTTGTTTTTTTTGACCAAATTGATCTAAACCAATTCCGAAAATTTCTAACCCATGTTGTCACAGCAGTTACAACAACACTTACAGACTCAACAATTACAGGAGCGGCAATGATTGCTACTGCTGCCAACAAAATGGCTACCTCTGTTGCTGTAAGAGCAACACCTAAAACCGTCAAAGCAACAACACATTCGTTAAAATTACTTGTTTTAAGACTATCTGATAAAGAAACATTAGAGCCATCTGGCATTGCAATATAATAATCATCTTCATAATCATCGTAATATGGAGTTGTTTCAACTGTTTCAGTATGGACTATTATATCATCTTGAATATATTCTGTAATTATGTAGAATTTTTCATTCTCTAAGTCCAAATCAGTTTTATATTTTTTTATAGTGGTTTTTGCATTTGTTGATAAATATTGGAATCCTGAAAAATCAAAATTTGAAATATCAACAATTCCCTCAAGAGAAAGTGCGCTTTCTGTACTAGTTATGTTATATTCATCAAAATTTGATAACAATTGTTCGACTTTTTCCTCATAAGAGATACTTCCAATTTCATTTACGTTCACATTTCTGGTCGCAAGATTATGTGAAGAATCTGCAAAACACGGCAGAAAGAACGTCAAGCAAATTGTAAAAACAAGTGCTATCGAAGTGAAAATAATATTTTTCTTTTTTAATTTCATATAAACCTCCTTGAAATTAATTTAATAATACCACTTATACTAATATTTGTCAATACATGAAAGTAAGGGTCTATTTCATCATGCTATTATCCCATTTGCTTTTTTAAGTAGTATGCTACACTAAAAATTTGTCAACCTATTAAATCACGCAGAAATGACTTTTACATTTATACCTTTAGCTTTAGCTAGATTATTCACTTTCTTTTTTTAGACTATTTTCAAATTCTTGGAAACTAGTAGCTATAGTCTCGCGAGGATCATTTTCTATGTAAATAATACTAGGATTAGTAAGACCTTTACTATAATTCAATGCCAGCGCGCCATGGCCTTCTGATTCGAATGCGAATATTATAATCTTTTTTAAATAATAATTCCTATCATTAGTTTGGAATAAAAACACTTCATTTTCTTCTTTCAGTTTATCCATAGATATTACTTCATCTATTACTCTCACATCATCTTTTAAACTAAATTCTAATCGGGTATTTCTTTTTTGTTTTTTTGAAAAAGTTTTTAATTCTTCTGGGATCACAGCTTTTTCAAAAAACTGATTCCACTCTTTCTCTAAAAAATCTGGGTTTAATTCTTCTACCTCTGATTCTGCATCGAACGCAAAACTAAAACCATAGTCCTTGAAGCATATCGGAAAGAAATCTATTATTTCTGCTTCTCTTTCTATTTTTTCTAAATCTTCTCTCACTACGCTTTTCGCACCCATTTTCACGGCGTCATTTACAGCTTTTTTCTCTAGAGCTTCTTTTTCTTCTTTGCTAGGCTCTACAATTCCATTTTTCATATCTTTTATATAACCATGTAAATAACCAAAGCCAGAAAGTATAAGTATACCTCCCAAGATTAAAAAAAGTAAATTAGGCACCCAGAAAAAATAGGCTAAAAAGTTAAGCGCCCCTATTATAAAAGAACTCCATATTCCTTCTTTATTACTCATTGATTTTTTCATAATTGCTCCTTATATTTTTATATTATACAAATTTCCCCCATTTGTCAATCAATCGTCTATTTTTGCTTTTCAAATAGCATAGGTGAACTGATAAATTAATGAGTTGATAAACTTATAGATATATCTGAAAAAAGCAATCTCGCGCGACTGCTTTTTTTAATTATTTTTATCCTTAAACGCTTCTGCCACTAGCCATTCTAACTTATGACTGTCTTTCACCAGAGTCGCCGTCGCGCCTATTTCTCTAGCTGGAGCTAAATCACTATTATCATTATCACCGAATACATAAACTTCCTTCGGATCAACGCCTTCCATTTCACATATTTCTATATAGTAATGCTTTTTACTAATATCAAACTCTTCGAATTTATTGCTGAAGATTTTTTTAAACCATTCAGGGTCTACATTTAACATTTTCATATAATGATAGATATGACTATACGATGAATTACTCACTATATAACAGCTATTTTCTTTACATAATTTTTCTATAAACTTTGCGTTCACGAAATGCGCACCAGTCATGTCTATGTCATAAACTTCATCCTCTTGAACTTGCCAAAAATCTGCCGTGCTGATTTCATACTCAGGATACTTGTTTTTTAGACGCATAATTTCTGTAGTCAATTCTATCCCGAAAACAGCTTTCATCCATCCATTTTCTTCTTTTTCTAGTTTCGCATATTCTTCATCAGTTAAGTGGGGCAAAAACTTTCTTCTATTTCTTTCCACATAGGAAGAAACATTTTTAAAAATATGTTTCCCTGAATAAAAAACACCATCAAAATCAAATATAATTACTTTTTCCATAGGGGCATTATACACTTTATTTCATAAAAAGTCATAATTTTTAAAAAAAATTATAATTTAACATTTATTTAACAATCGCATGTTAACTTACACCTGAAACTAAAAAAGGAGAAATAAAAAAAAACAAATGATTGAACTTAAAAAAATTTATAAGGAATACTTGCTAGCTGAAGATAAAGTTATAGCCCTAAATGATATATCGCTTACTTTCAGAGATAACGAATTCATTTCTATACTCGGGCCTTCTGGTTGTGGGAAAACCACTCTTCTAAATATCATAGGAGGACTGGATAAATACACCTCTGGCGAATTAAGCATAGATGGTAAAACCACTAAAGATTTTAGAGAGAAAGAGTGGGATAGTTATAGAAACTCATCTGTAGGATTTGTTTTCCAAAGCTATAATTTAATACCCCATCTAACTGTATTAGAAAATGTGACCATGGCGTTATCACTAAGTGGAGTGAGTGCTAAAGAAGCTAAAAAACGCGCGATAAAAGCTCTTAAAGAAGTGGAACTAGAAAATCATATAAAGAAAAGACCTAATCAGCTTTCAGGCGGTCAAATGCAGAGGGTGGCTATAGCCAGAGCTCTGGTAAATGACCCTAAGATATTGTTAGCAGATGAACCTACAGGTGCACTTGATACAGAAACTAGTGTAAAAATCATGGAACTAATTAAAAAAATTAGCAAAAACAGATTAGTTATCATGGTGACTCATAACCCTGATTTAGCCGAAATTTATTCTGATAGAATAATCAACATTCTAGACGGTCAAATCATGGGAGATAGCAATCCGGTGAAAGAATCTAAAAAATCAATTAAAAAAACTGAAAAACTAGAAACCAAAAAAACTACCATGCCTTTTTCTACCGCAGTGAAATCTAGCACTAAGAATTTGATGAATAAAAAAGGCAGGACTATCACCACTTCTATAGCAGGCAGCATAGGCATAGTAGGCATAGCGGTAGTGTTAGCCATATCTAATGGCATGAGCGGATATGTAGCACAGACCGAGCGTGAGATTTTAGCAGACTCAGCCATAAGCGTGACTGAATCTCTAGTTATAGAAAAAGCGGACGATTCTATAGAATTAGAGGTCAATACTTACCCTGATGATTTATTATTTCATCCCACACCGTCAGATGACAGCACTTCAGAAATTCACTATAATAATTTGTCTAGTGAATATTTAAACTACATCGCTGAGATGGATGAAAGTTTATACAACACCATCACTTATGAGAACAAAACCAATCTAAATTTAATTTTCGAAAAGGATGGTTATTATAATGACATCTCATCTATCAATTCTAACACCAATGTCCTATCTAGCGATCTAGATTATGTAAAATCCCAATACGATTTACTAAGCGGGCATTACCCAGAAAACAAAAATGAAATTCTCCTTGTCGTAAATAGTGACAACCAAATAGATCCCACTCTTCTTTCAGCGTTAGGATTTGACATAAACACTGATAAAGATATCTCGGCAGAAAGCCTAGTAGGCATTACATTTACCTCTGTTTCTAATGATTCATATTACACTTTTGACGGAGCTAAATACCAAAAAATAAACGACCAAACTTCTCTTCATTCAGCAGTTGCTAATGCTGATTCTACTAATTTAGAAATAGTCGGGATAGTGAGGGCAAACCAAGACAGCTCTTCATATGTGCTAAATAGAAATATTATTTACACTGAGGAATTTATGAATGACCAAATTCTTTTAAATCAATCTTCTGCAGTAGTTATCGCTCAGGAAAATAGCCCTTCTAAAAGCGTTATCACTGGTAATACTTTCGCCTCTAGTTCGCTTCCCGGATTTATGGGCAGCAGCTCTGAAACTTATGACGCTACTATGAGATATTTAGGAGCTTATTCTTACCCGTCAGCTATCAGGATTTATCCTGCTGGCTTCGATGCTAGCGAAGAGATAAAGAACTATCTTTCAGCATATAACATAGATGAAAATGGCAATGAAAAGCCTGTTAGCAGCCAAGTGATATACTCTACTAGCTTTATAGAAACTATGCTGGACTCCATGAGTAGTATGATAGACACTATCAGCCTTCTGCTTTCAGCCTTTGCGGCTATATCTCTAGTAGTTTCATCTATCATGATAGGTATCATTACTTATGTTTCAGTGATAGAAAGAACTAAAGAAATAGGCGTATTGAGAGCTATCGGCGCTAGAAAAAAAGATGTCAGCAGAATATTTAATGCAGAAAGCCTTCTGATCGGTATATTTGCAGGCGTGATAGGATTGATCACTACTGGAATAGTAGGCATCATAGCCACACCTATCATAAGTAGTCTAGTAGGCTCATCATTTGTAGTAAGTTTATCATTTACGCAAGGAGCTTTCTTATTACTATTGTCTATGGGCTTAACTTTCGTTTCTGGACTGATTCCCGCGAAAATAGCATCTAAAAAAGATCCTATTATAGCTCTTCGCAGCTAATAAAGTTGCAAATCTAGAAAAAATAATGATATAATAAAAATATAATATAGAGGTGAAAAATGTTTAAACTGTTAGTAGCTGAAGATGATAATAATCTTAGAAATCTTATCAGCATAAATTTAAGAAATGAAGGATACAATGTAATCGCTTGTGAAAATGGTGAGAAAGCGATAGAGCTGCTTGAAATAGACCACTTTGATTTAGTGATATCTGATATAATGATGCCTAAATTAGATGGCTATGGTTTAGTCAAAAAAATCAGAGATCAAAAGCTAGATACCCCTATCTTGTTTTTGACCGCTCTGGGCTCCATAGAAGACAAGGAGAAAGGCTACACACTCTCTATAGATGATTACTTAGTCAAGCCTATCAATATGAAAGAACTTCTTATGAAAGTGAAAGCTATTTTAAGAAGATGTAAATTAACTAGTGAGCAAAAAATCACAATAGGAAAAACCAGTTTAGATTTTAATACTAATATCATTTCTATAGACGGAAAAAATATAGAGCTTACCAAAAAGCAATTTTTATTGATTTTTAAGCTTCTTTCCACACCTAATAGAATTTTCTCTAGAGATCAGCTCATGGATGAAATATGGGGATATGAAACTTATTCTGATTACAGAACGGTAGACACTCACATTTCTTGGCTTAGAGATAAAATTAAAAGTGATGATTTTACTATTACTACCGTTAGAGGCATAGGATACAAGGCAGTAATAAAATCAGATAAGGAGATATAATGAAAAAACTATCCATAAAAATAGCGTTAATGTCAGCTATCATTACCGCTTCTATATTTTTCCTTTCATTCATACTTTTGCCAGCCATAGCAGATAATCCCCTTGGTCATATGAGCAGGGTAGATTGGTTCTTTATAATTTTGTGCGCCTTTATTTTCTTAACAGTGCTACTCATAGTGACTGCATTAGACTTCTTGGTCACTAAAAGAATTAGGTCGCTGAATGAAAATGTGAAAAAGATCACAGACGGAAATTTCAATGTAGAATCTACAGAAGCGGCAGGGGTCGATGAATTAGCGGTGCTATCTAATAATATAGACAAAATGGCTAAATCGCTAAACTCTAATGAATATTTGAACAAGGATTTTACCAGGACTATGTCTCATGAAATCAAAACTCCACTTTCAGCTATTATCGGTTATGCCGAGCTGATAGAAAACCACAAAACAAAAAACATGGAAATAAAAGAATATGCAGAAATAATTAAAAATGAAGCTTCAAGATTATCGAATTTATCCACATCCCTTATGCAAGTTTCTAAACTAGAAGCGGAGCATATCATAAAGCAAAATGATGTAATCATGACATCTAAACAAATCAGGCATCTAATCACTCTTCTTCAATTACAATGGGAAGAAAAAGAATTAGAAATTCACGCAGATTTAGAAGACTTCGAGATGATGACTAATAAAGAAGTTTCTTTTCAAATTTGGCAAAATCTAATCATTAACGCTATCAAATTCGCAGATAGTAAAAGCTCAGTGAAAATCAAACTAACTAAATGGGAAAATACCCTGAAGTTTAGCGTGACTAATTTCGGAGAGGTGATAGCGGCTAAAGATAAAGAGAAGATTTTCAATCTATTTTATAAAGCTGAAAATCAAAATTCCGCTACTAGTAATGGTATAGGCTTATACTTAACTAAGAAAATCGTCCAAAAGCTCAGCGGAGAGATAAGCTTCACTTCTACTAAAAAGGAGGGAACAACATTCACTGTAGTTCTTCCTATAAAAAACAGCAATTAATCTTGCTGTTTTTCTTTTTTTATATTCTTAAAAAATAGCACTTACTTTTTTAGTAAGTGCTATCAAGTTTTAATTTTGTAATGTTTTGGAAAAAATTTTTTAAATTAAATCTATAAGCATTACCTCCTTTTTTTTAATTTTTTATTTGCAAAATATATACGTTTTTATTCTTATGTTTTACCTTTCATTTTTCAAATTCGATAGGCTAATCCTCCTTTTCTTTTAAATATTTTTTTGTATTAAATTTATGCGTTTTTAATCC
>CAYJMU010000002.1:12203-25028 GCA_964371605.1 uncultured Lachnospiraceae bacterium | reverse complement strand
TAAACTTTATCGCCAGTGATATACTCTATTTCTTTTCTAGCCATCATACCTATTTTTTTAAGCATTTCGCCTTTTTTACCTATGATGATATTTTTATGTGACTTTTTCTCCGTCACTATATTAGCGTCTATTTTTATCAAGCCGCTCTCTTCTTTAAATGTTTCTACCACCACCGCTATGCCGTGCGGAATTTCTTGTTGAAGATAATAAAGCGTTTTTTCTCTAATGATTTCACTGCATAAAAATCTCAGAGATTTATCAGTCACTTGATTTCTATCATAATAGGCTGGGCCATTTGGCAAATATTTTTCTATCAGCATTATTAGCTCTTCTACATTTTTTCCTTTTTTAGCAGATAGCGGAATTATATCTTTCACCCCGCTTAAATCATTTAGTCTCGTGAGATATTTCACCTGATTATCTACTGAGCATTCATCTATTTTATTTAGCGCCACTATCACTTTATCATGAGATGCTGAATATTTTTCTATCAGCTCTAATTCTTCCTCATCTATTTTTTTTCCTAAATCCAGCATGAATACTATTACGTCCACGCCTTCCACGCTGTCATCGATGGACTTTTGCATATACTCATCCAGTTTACTCTTACTCTTGTGTCTTCCGGGAGTATCTATGAAAATGATTTGACTATGTTCTGTATTTAATATTCCTGTGATTTTATTTCTTGTAGTTTGGGGCTTAGGCGAAACAATAGTCACCTTTTGCCTTAAAATGCTATTTAAAAGTGTGCTTTTTCCTACATTTGCCTTCCCTATAATCGCCACGAATCCAGCTTTAAAATTTTCCATTATCCCTCTCTTTTTATCTTAAGTTTTCCTAAAACTCTTTCTTCTAACTCTCTCATAACTAGTTTATCATCTTCATCCATATGATCATGACCTAATAGATGTAATAATCCATGAACTAATAGATAAGCTAGCTCCCTAAATTTAGCGTGTCCATAATCTTTACTTTGCTCTTCCACTTTATCCAGATTAATTGATATGTCGCCTAGCATTATCTTTCCGCTTTCAAAATTAAGATTATTTGGAAATCTTTTTTTAGTGATTTTTTTAAATATGTTTTCTAAATACGGATAGCTTAAAACATCTGTAGCTTTATCTATATTTCTAGTCCTTTTATTAAGTTCTCTCATTTCTATATCACGCACAAGATCTACATTCACTTCTAGTCTTCTGTAACTCTGCCCGCACTCTCTCATCGCCATCTTGAAAACTTTTTGTAAAATTTTTTCTTCTATATCACTTATCACTTCACCGCTAAAATTAAGCATATATTCACCTCTAACTCGTCATTCAATAATTTTCTCTACTATTATTACTGATGAGAAAATTATACCATACTGATTTTCGCTTGTAAAGTTATATTGGTCTAAGATTTTATTATTTGCAGTTAATTTTTCTTTTACATCTTCTTCCGCTTTTTTTCTGTATATCTCACCATCATTTTCTAAAGTATTAATTTTCACCTCTTCTTTTAATTCATATTTTCTTATGACTCTAATATTTAATAAATTATTTTTTTCATCTATCACCACTTCTTCATTAATGAAATTTTCCTCATCACCTAAAACCACTTCTATACCAAATAATTTAAATGAATGAGTTTCAGAATACGCCCCCGTCCTGACTAGAACGCTTTCATTATAGAGCATCTCTGCACTGCTTACTAAATATTCCCGTAAAACTATTTTTCCTTCTGCAATGAATTCGTTTTTCCCATCGCTACCAGAAATTAGCACGCTCCCTATCGCCACACTATCGCCGACGCTTACTAATGCCGTCCCTCTAGTGACTACTATGCTATCTACTATGCCGAACGCATCACTTATAATATCTCGCTTTTCATTCTCGAAAAAATTGTCTTGTATTTTCTCTTTTATGTTAATTAGCACATTGTTTCCTTTCACCGCCACACTTACTAGAGAAACATCTTCGAAGTTTGACAAAATTTCTTTTTCTATTTCATCTGTTTCTATGCCCCTTTTATCACCATCTAAAAGATTATAAGTATCTAAAAAATTTTCTATATCTAGCACACTTATTTTTTCTGTTCCATAAATTTTCACATCTAAAACTCTACCGCTAAAAAAATATCCAATTAATAAGATAGATATCAATCCTAAAAACACACCGATATACGAATAATAGTTTCTTTTCAGTTTCATCTTATCACTAACTATTTCTTTGAAGGGAACTATTTTATTTTCTGCTAAAACTTCATTTATTTTATCTAACTCACTGCTGAAAAATGATAGTGAAATTTTATTATTTTTTTCACTAGTGAATTTTACTTTGATTTTCTTTTTTATGCATTTTCTAACTAACAAGTTTTCTTGTTTTTTTTCGAAAATATATTTAAAATCCCTTTTCACTATTCCCTCCATCATTTTTTTAAAATCAACGGCCAGCCGAACTATTACATACTACGCAACGCTATTTTGCGTAGTATACATCATTCTTTCACTACGCTTTTTATCTCACCTTCTATTATCACACTTTTTTCACCTATCTCCACTACTCTCAGCCCTGCTCCTAAGATCGCTAATCCGCCTTTTTTTAACTTGATCTTAATTTCCCCTTCCGCCACACTTTTTATATTTTTTATATTATCTACTTCTATGACTTTTCCAGAGAATAAATGAAGGGCAAACTCACCACTTAAACTCACACCTTTATCATTTAAGAAACTTTCTATTAAATTCATTTAATCCTCCTGTCATATTATACTTTCAAAAAAAGAAAAATATGAAACTTTGCACTTATTTTGTGAAAATTTTATATTATGTTTTATATGAAAAAAAATGAAATATTAAAAATAGAAAACATAGCTCTTACATATCACTCGAAATCAGGAGAAACCACCGCCATAGAAGATGTAAGCATAAAAGTAAATGAAGGCGAATTTATCACCATTTTAGGCCCTAGTGGATGCGGCAAAACCACACTTCTCAGCATTATCAGCGGCATACTTCCCCCATCCTCTGGCGATGTATATATAGATGGCGAAAAAGTAAGCGAAACGAATAATGCTACTGGATATATGTTCCAAAAGGACCATCTTTTTGAGTGGAGAAATATTTTGGATAATGTATGCATTGGTCTTGAAATCACTAAGCGGAAAACAGCTGAAAATATCGCTTATGCTAAAAGCCTTTTAAAAAAATATGGATTATCAGAATTTGAAAAAAAATACCCGAATGAACTGAGCGGCGGCATGCGTCAGAGAGTAGCGCTTATTCGAACACTAGTATTAGAACCTAAGATTCTTTTACTGGACGAGCCTTTCTCTGCCCTAGATTATCAAAATCGACTAAATGTATCTGAAGATGTATACAAAATTTTAAAATCGGAAAACAAAACAGCTATTTTAGTCACTCATGATATTAGTGAAGCGATAAGCTTAAGCGATAGAATAATAGTTCTTTCTGACAGACCTAGTAAAATTAGTATGGACATATCTATGAAAGAATTATCGCATATTTCTAGTCCTTTACTAAAAAGAGAATCGACTCTGTTTAGTAAATATTTTGACCTGTTATGGAATGAACTAAAAGAAAAATAAAAAAAAGGAATTTTTATGAAAAAGAAAAAACTTGAAAAAATATATTGCAGTCCTGCACATAGAAAATATTTAAAAAAAGAAAAGACTTATTCTTTTCTTGTTATTTTTGCGCGCGTGTTTTTACTCTTAGCTTTCTTCGGACTTTGGGAAATATTTAGCGTGACTGGAGTGATAGACTCCTTCATATTTAGTAGCCCGTCTAGAATATGTGAAACATTTTTAACTTTATGGAAAAGTGGTGATTTATTTCTTCATATTTGGTCTACCCTTTCTGCCACTCTTCTAGGATTTTTAATAGCCACTTTTTTAGGCACGCTATTTGCTATCATTTTATATAATTTTACCTTTCTCAGAAAGATGCTAGAGCCTTATTTAGTAGTGCTTAATAGTCTTCCCAAAATAGCTCTAGGCCCTATAATAATAGTTTGGTTTGGGGTAGGAAAACCGGCAATCATTTTAATGGCAGTTTTGATATTAATTATACTAACTACCCTAAATATGTTAGCTGCCTTCCTTAATACAGATGAAGGAAAAATCAAACTGCTGAAAAGTATGGGCGCAAGCAAAATGCAAATTTTGTTTAAATTAATTCTACCTAATTCGCTTCCTGAATTCATCAGCACACTAAAAATAAATGTTGGACTAAGCTGGGTAGGAACGATTATGGGTGAATATCTAGCTAGCCAGGCAGGCCTTGGCTACCTACTCGTCTTCGGCGGTCAGGTTTTCAAACTTGACTTAGTGATGACCAGTATAATGATTTTATGCACTCTAGCTGCGCTGATGTATTTCTTCGTGAGCTTACTCGAAAAATACACGCTGAAAAAATTTAGATAAGCTAAAAACTCTTCTCATAATGAGGAGTTTTTTCTTTCAAATATTTTTTATAATAATTGTAGCACCCTAATATATACACCACCCCTATCACCCCTTGAATAGGATATATCACATCTACTATGAAACTAAACCCAAACCTACTGAAAGCATAAGCTACCCCACCTACTATAGCTATAGAGAAAAATTTATTTTTCACATACTTATTAGTAAAAGTCACCACGCCATACATACTAGATATCAGCGTGGTAAAGATGCTTGCCCATAGTATGAAAGCGTATAGCGCAGGCGCTATTCCACCTACTATCTCAGCTAATTTCAGCATGGGTATATCTGAAAATTTCACACAATCATAATGTTTAGTAAGTGCGACTAGCACATTTCCAATACTAAGTGACACGAAAAGTGCTGCGAAAAAACTACCACTATCTGACACTTTTTTTGATACACGCTGTGCATCTATGGACGCAAGATAGCTAGTAGTGAACATATTCAGCGCTAGCCATAAAAACGGAAAAACTAATGGCTTAGCTGCAGTAAACACGCTAATGGTTTCAGGCGCTGTCACCACGCTACGCGGCGTAAAAATAGCAATTCCTGAAAGTATATTGATCACAATCAATAAAAAAATAATTAGATAAAAGTTTATCTTTTTAAGATTTTTGAACCCTGAATAAGTGACTATCATAGCAAGAACGATAGTGATTAATCCTATAAACTCAAAATCATAAGAACTAAAAAACTGCTTTCCTATAGAATCAGAACCAGCTATCATACTCGAATTTATAATCATGAGACTAACTATGATAAAAACACTAATCAATTTCGACCATTTTTTAAACACTACTTCATTTATATCTTCTAGCGTTTCGATTTTTAATTTTCTTCCTATAACGCAAAACACCTTTAAAAGATAGTATAATAGTAAACATATTACTATGAGCGAAAAAAAGGATAGTAGCGAAAATTTTTCGAAAAATGTCAAGATTTCTTTACCACTGGCAAAGCCTGCTCCCACCATGCTACCTACTATTAAAAAAGAAAAATTAAGCGTGCTATAAAAATTCTTCATTAAAAATATTATATGCATAATAGTGAAAAGTATAATAAATCATTCTTCTAATATTTTGTAATCAGTTTTACTTTCCTTCTTTTTAGAAATTTTGCTTGATTTGCCACCTTTCATCCCTTGAAGCATTTTTACCATATTTAACATTTCTGGATTCAGTCCACCGCCGCCCATACTAGACATTAGACTCCCCATATCCATATTGCCCCCCTTTAAGCCATTCATCATGCTTAGCATATTTCCTATTTGATTCATACCACCTACGCCTTGCTGGTTATTCATAGCTTCATTCACTTCAGCATTTGGCGCGCTGGACATATTACTCACTCCCCCATCATTCACGCTACTTGCTGACGCATTATTCGTTTGTCTGAAATTTTTTTCCATATCCTCTAAAATTTTTCTGCGTTCACTTAAAAACTCTCTGGTAATTTTCATTTTCCACCTCCTATTCACAATTATACATATGCAAGCATATTAATAAATAGTTAAAAAGGAGGCATTATGGATTTAAAATCATATCTAAAAGACAGAGCTAAGCCATCAGCTAAAACTGAAAATGTGGAAGAAATGCTAGACAAATATAAAAACTTCAGCGAAACCGATCTAATGAATGAATTAATGAAATCAAAAAATAATATGAATCCAAATATGATGGAAGACATGTTTAAAAATATTTCGCCCTATTTAAATGAAGAGCAAAAATCAAAATTTAATAATTTAAAAAGCAGGTTAAAATAATGAAGAAAATAGATAAAAGCATATTCAATGAAGTGAGTAGTATGAGCAGCGATAAGAAAAAAATTGAATGCGTGATATATCTAAGAAATTTTAAGAAAAACAAAAATTTTTTTTATTCACTCGCTAAAGGCAGTGACATTATTGAATTTCCATTCATAGCTGCGTTAGGACTTTCTCTTCCGCCCAGTGAGATATTTAGATTAGAAAGATTAGAAAGTATTAAATATATAACGGCTAGTGCGAAGGCCAGCTGCCAAACATATATAGCTAAAAATGTAATGAATTACACTCTTTTTGAAGAAGAACTAAGTTTAGATAGTGGTGCAAATATTGCAGTCATAGATACAGGAATAGCCCCGCATATAGATTTTTTAGTTCCAGAAAACAAAATTTTATATTTTAAAGATTTCATCAATGATTTAGTGACTCCCTATGATGACAATGGGCATGGCACATTTGTTAGCGGCATATTAGCTGGTAGCGGCGTGGCTAGTTTAGGAAAATATGTAGGATTTAGCCCTAATTCTAAAATTATCAGCTTAAAAGCCCTAGATAAAAATGGAGAAACTAGCACATTCAATATTTTGAAAGCTATGCAGTGGATTCATAATAATCACGAGGAATATGAAATCAAAACTGTATGCCTAAGTTTAGGTAGCATACCGAGCGAAAAAAATGACCCCCTTTCTATAGGCGCGCAGTCGCTATGGAAAAAAGGCATGGTCGTAGTAGCAGCAGCCGGAAATAATGGTCCAGAAAGCGAAACCATAAGAAGTCCTGCCATAAATCCTAGCATCATATCAGTGGGGGCTATGAATGATGGAAGATTAGAATATAATGTAAAAAAAGAAAATTTTAAAGTGGCTGAGTTTTCTAGCAGAGGCCCTGCCTTCGGCGAAAACAAGCCCGATTTAATCACTAGCGGCGTAGAAATAGTCAGCACTAATTTTTCAGGGAAAAACTTTTATGTGAAAATGAGTGGCACTAGCATGAGCGCACCAATCATAGCAGGTATAGCGGCGAGAATAGTTAAAAAATATCCACTCGCTACCCCTGATAGAATAAAACGCTTTTTGAAAAATAATTGCTCTAAACTAAACGCAGACATTAACAGTGAAGGAAATGGATATATTAATTTTGATTAAAAAAAGAGGCAATGCCTCTTTTTCATTATCTCTTTCTTTTTCTAGCTGCCTCGTCTTTTTTCTTTCTTCTAAGACTTGGTTTTTCAAAAGCTTCTTTTTTTCTTAAATCGCCGATGATTCCATCTTTTTGGCATTTTCTTTTAAATCTTTTGATAGCACTTTCAACGCTTTCATTTTCGCCTACTTTAACACTGCTCACTCTATTCACCCACTTTTTATTAAATTTACGATTAATTATATAATACTATGACTGATTTGTCAAGTTTTTTTTACTTTTCTTAATAGGTCGCCTTCTTTTAAATTGAAAGGACATTTAATAGTCAAAATCTCTTGGACATTTATAGCTGAACTCACATTTTCACCTTTCGAATTTATGATTTCTTCTACCACAAATGTTTTATTAAAATTTTCATCCGGACTTAAAATTTCTAACTCATCACCTACTGAAAATTTGTTTTTATGCTGAACTTTAACATCTCCATTATTTTCTAACACATACGCCACATACTCATGAGTTTGCATTGGTGAAGAAGATTCAGTATTTTCTATGTTTTCTCTACCATAATAAAATCCCGTCCCGAAAGTTCTATTACTAGCCTTTCTTAACTCTTTTTCAAAAAAGTCTTTTTCTTCATCTGTTAAAGTTTCTCCGCTTTCCATTTTATCTAATACTCTTCTATAAGCATTGACCACAGTAGCTACATAATAGTCAGTTTTCATTCTACCTTCTATCTTAAAACTATTGATTCCCGCATCTATCAAGTCTTCCACATGTGAAATCATATTTATATCGCGGCTATTAAGTATATATGTCCCCTTTTCGTCTTCTAGTATAGGATAATACTGACCATCCCTATTTTTTTCCGCTAAAGCAAAGTTCCATCTACAAGCCTGTACGCAAGCTCCTCTATTAGAATCTCTGTTAGTAAAATAATTACTTAACAAACATCTACCTGAGTATGATATACACATAGCGCCATGCACGAAAGCTTCTATATCTATGCCTTCTACACTATCAGCTATTTGCCTGATTTCTTTTAGCGAAAGTTCTCTAGCTAGAACTAATCTTTTAGCCCCCAGCTTCACGAAAGCTTTAGCTGCGTTAACATTAGTGATATTAGCTTGAGTAGAAATATGCACCTCTAAATCAGGAGCCACCTCTCTAATCACGCTCATCACGCCTATGTCCGCTACTATCACGCCGTCTACTTTAATCTCTTCTAGATATTTTACATATTCTATTAGTCCATCAAAATCTGTATTGTGAGCTATTATATTTATAGTGATATAAACTTTTTTTCCTAACTTATGAGCATACTCAACGCTTTCAAGCATTTCATCTTCATCGAAATTATCACTAAACGCTCTAAGTCCATATCTTTTGCCCGCAAAATAACAAGCATCCGCTCCGAACTTAAAGGCAGTCTTTAGTTTACTCATATTACCAGCAGGTGCTAATAATTCTATTTTTTTCATTATTTTAATCTCCTACTAATAGAATATCCGTCTTCCTCATCATAAACTTTGGTTTCATAGTTTTCATCACTGTCTAACATTTTTAAAAACTCTCTAAGTGAATTGACGAGGCTTCTATATTTTCTTATAGGCTCTACTTCTGTATTTAGAACATAACCCTTAAAATTCACATTATCTGAAAACAGCACGCCGCCTTCATTTAAAATCTCGTTTATATGTGGCAAATAATTTTTATATTGCCCTTTTGGCCCATCTAAAAATATAAAATCAAATTTCTCTTTACATTCCTTAAGGTACTCTATAGCATCACATAAAATAAATTTAATATTATCTTTTCCAACGCTCGATACATTTTGCTTAGCTTTTTTAAGTCTATCTTCATCTTTTTCAAGGCTTATAATTTCGCAATCATCATTCATCGCGTCACTCATTAGAATAGCTGAATATCCAGTAGCACCACCTATCTCTAATATAGATTTTGCCTTACTGATTTTCAGGGCAGAAACTAGTGCCTTAGCCGTTTCATCTCGAACTATAGGCACATATTCTGATAGTGCATTTTCTTTTATATCTTTTAGACTCATAAAAATCTCCTTAGCCATTCATTTCTATTACTGAAACTAATACCATTGGTCTTCTCTTAGTTCTTCTAAAGAAGAAGTTTAATAATGCATTTCTAACATTACTGCTTAATAAGTTAGCATCCATATTTTTAAGTGGTGCTGATTCTATATTTTCTTTAATTAGTGCCTTAGCCTCGTTCATTAGTTTATCTAATTCATTCGCATAAATCAGCCCTCTACTAATGATTTCTGGCTCACTAGTGATTTCGCCAGTGACTGCACTAACGCCTACTACAACTACACAAATACCATCTTCACCTAATTGTTTTCTATCTCTTAAAACCACGCTTTCTTCATCGCCTAGCCCTAATCCGTCCACAAGTCTATTACCCGCTTTAACTACGCCTATTTTCTTGATAAATGAATTTTTCACTTCTATTTTATCACCTAACTCAGCTATCAACACATTTTTTTCTGGCATACCTAATTCCACAGCTAATTCTTTATGGAATTTTAGGTGTCTATATTCACCATGAACAGGTATGAAGTATTTAGGAGCGATTAATTTATGAATTATTTTTAACTCTTCTCTAAATGCATGACCTGATGCGTGAACATCAGCCAGTTCATTATAAACCACATTACAACCGATTTTATATAATCTATTCATAACATTGTTCACATTCTTTTCATTTCCTGGAATAGGAGAACTGCTGAATATTACAGTATCTCTATCAGTTAATTGGATTTTAGGGAAGCTGCCACTCGCCATTCTAACTAATGCGCTGTTCGGTTCGCCTTGGCTACCAGTAGAAATTAATAATAATTCCTTGTCTGGATAGTTTTTCATTTTTTCCGCTTCAATTATTATATTTTTGTTATATTTGATTTCTCCTAATTTACTAGCTGTTTCACTTACATTTATCATACTTCTACCAGTGAAAACCACCTTTCTCTTATACTTTTCTGCTAATATAAGAAGTTGTTGAAGTCTGTAAATATTACTAGCAAAAGTAGCTACTAATATACGGTTTTCTGTGTATTTCTCGAATAACCCGTCTAAAGTCTTTCCTACCACGCTTTCACTCATGCTATAGCCTGATCTTTCTACATTCGTGCTTTCACATAATAATAAATTTTTTCGAAAGTAGGCGTCATATCTATCTTGAAATCACCTGTGTGAAATACCACTCCTGCTGGAGTAGTGATAGAAAGTGCGAATGCACCTGCTATACTATGGTTCACTTTGATAAATTCTATCGAGAATGCCCCTAGTTTTACTATTTGATTTTCTTTTACATTGTTTAATTTATAGTTCTTCAGATATTTATGCTCTTTTAGCTTATTAGTAATTAGAGCCATAGCCATATTACTACCGTAGATCGGAGCATTAATGCTTCTTAAAAAGTAAGGAACCCCACCGATATGATCTTCATGACCATGAGTGATAACCACACCTTTTACTCTATGTTTATTTTTAGCTAAATAATTTATATCTGGCACTATTAGATCGATGCCTGGTAGCTCATTAGTAGGAAATGCCGCACCTGAATCGATAACGATGATATCATCACCATATTCTAGAGCTGTCATATTTTTTCCTATTTCACCCACGCCACCTTAAAGTATTAGTCGGTTTAGCATCAGCACCCATATCTTCTTTTCTCTTTCCATGACCTTTTTTATTCATGTTCTTTTTATAGTTGCTAGATGAAAAAGTGGTTTTATTCACATCTTCAGCCGCAACTGCTTTAATTATATTATTGTTTTCCATTTATTTTCTCCTTTATTTTTTTATAGAATTTAATTTAATTAAAAATATTATAACCTAGTTTTACTCCTAGATTTCATAAAACAAAAATTAATACTATCTGCATTAAAAAAATTTATACAGCATAATTTAAAAAAATATTTTTGCAACAAAAAATATTGCATATTCAACATTTATATTATCAATAAAATTAAGATACAAATTCGTACTTACATTTGCCTTTGACATTATTATACTATAAAAACAAATTAATATCAAGTATATTAGTAAATTAATTATTTATAGATGAAATAAAAAAGAGAAAAGTTATAAATTTAAAACTTTTCTCATCTTCAAAAATATACTAAGCGCTAACTTTCTTTCATTAGCACCTAAAAATGATATGCTCAGATTACAATTTCTTTTACATATATATATGCCTGCCGTGCATAGCGAGCTTCTAACTTTTTTGAGTGCATTTCTTTTATTATCTGTGATCACTATGTTTTCTATTTTTTTATTATCTAGAATACTTTTAATTTTGCTAGTAATTTTACTTACATCACGATCACCTGCTTGCACGCTAGCACTTTTAATGATAAGTATTTTATGTGTGGTTAATTTATAGCTGATTATATTGATCATAGCTATCAGCATTTTTACCACACATTCTTCATCCTGCCTATCACCACAATTAATAATCACTTCTGATAAATCATTTTTTATTTCTAACATATTAAATATATTACTTTCAAGTTAAAAGTTGTGCTTATTTGCTAGATGTTTTTTTGATATATTTAAGAGCATTAGTCGCCGCAATAGCGCCATCGCCTACAGCTGTAGCTATTTGGTTTAATTTTTTATCTCTTATATCTCCTGCAGAAAATACGCCAGGCAAGCATGTTTCTAATTCTTCATTAGTTATTATTCTGCCGAATTTATTTAAATCTAATTTGTTTTTATAAATATAAGCATCCGGCTCAGAACCTATAGCTATGAAGACGCCATCTATATTCTTTTCTACCTTTTCTCTAGTTTTCACATTAGTTAAAATTACGCTTTCCAGCTTATTTTCACCTTTAAACTCTTCCACTATAGTGTTTAATAAAAAGTCTACAGTTTTGCCCTCTTTTTCTTTTATTCTGCTAATTAACACATCTTGAGCTCTGAACTCTTCCGTCCTATTTACTATATAAACTTTTTTACAAATATTAGACAGATATTCCGCATCTTCAAAAGCTGTATTTCCGCCGCCAACGATGATCACTTCTTTATCTTTATAGAAATTCCCATCACAAACCGCGCAATAGCCCACGCCTTTTCCTAGAAAATCTTTTTCATTTCTTAGTCCTAATTTTTTAGGCTGAGCACCGCCTGCGATTATTATAGTTTTAGTTAGAATTTCTTCGCCGCCACTTATTTTCACCAGATATTGATCATCTTTAGCAGTAAAATCTATCACCTCTTTCAGCTCTACATTCACACCAGCATCTTCACAATGCTCTGCGAAAACCATAGCTAAATCTGGACCATTGATATTTTTAAAGCCGGTATAGTTTTTTACCTCATAATTATTCCAAATCTGGCCGCCTACCGCTTTTTTCTCAAACATTATAGTTTTCATTCCGCTTCTAACTGCGTATATGCCCGCAGTCACGCCAG
>CAYJMU010000002.1:0-12193 GCA_964371605.1 uncultured Lachnospiraceae bacterium | reverse complement strand
CTGCACCTATTATAACTAAATCAAATTCTCTCATCTAAAATCTCCTTATAATTAGGAGTATAGCCAAATATTAAAAAAAAGTAAAGTGAATTTAAGTGAAAGAAAAAAAAGTTGACAAAATGCCAACTTTTTCATCATTATCTCTTGCTGTATTGAGGAGCTTTTCTCGCTTTCTTTAAACCATATTTCTTTCTTTCTTTCTTTCTAGCATCTCTAGTAAGGAATCCAGCTTTTTTGATTTCTGCTTTATAAGCTTCGTCAATCTTAACTAAGCCTCTAGCTACACCATGACGGATAGCGCCAGCTTGTCCAGTAAGACCACCACCCACTACATTTACAGTCACGTCAAATTTATTTTCTCCACCGATAAGTGTTAAAGGTTGTTTAACGATTAATTGTAAAGTTTTAAGGTTGAAGTAGTTTTCTAATTCTCTCTTATTAATAGTGATTTTACCTGTTCCATTAGGAGTTACTCTAACTCTAGCAATACTTGTTTTTCTTCTACCAGTATTTAGTGGTAAAACATTTTTAGTCGCTTTCGCACTTCCTTTTGCTACTGCCATAATTATCTCTTACCTCCTTTGATATCTAACAAAACTGGTTTTTGAGCTTCATTGTTATGCTCAGCACCTTTGTAAATGTTAAGTCTTTTTAACATTTTTCTACCTAAATTAGATTTAGGAAGCATTCCTTTAACTGCTAATTTAAGAGCGAAGTCACTCTTTTCACTCATAAGTTTATCATATTTAACTTCTTTCATGTTACCGATCCAACCAGTGTGGTGGCGATACATTTTTTGAGTCAATTTATTACCTGTTAATTTAATTTTATCACTGTTCAATACTATCACAAAGTCTCCACAGTCTACGTGTGGCACGTAAGTAACTTTGTTCTTTCCTCTTAAAACTGCTGCGATTTCGCTAGCTAATCTTCCTAGTGTCATACCGTCAGCATCTACATAATACCATGTTCTTTCCACTGTTTGCGGATTAGGCATATAAGTTTTCATTTTTTCCTCCAATAATCAAAGGCAGTTTCACCCCTAGCCTTGGTCAGTTAAAATATAGTATTTTTTAGCGTATTTTCGAGGGGCTAACTCAAAATAGCGCGTAAAAAAATCCTGACTTAGATATATTACCATAGGTAAACATATATGTCAAGATTTTTTAAAAACTTTTTCTTAATTTTTTTTTACATTCCTAAATACAATTTTTCATCGTCGCCAGTAGTGAATTCTTCGAAATCATAATCTCTTCCTTCTACCCTATTTACTAACATATTGATTACTTTTTCATCTTTATGAATAGGCGTTCTGCTTACCCCATTTGGATAGCGCAACTTATTATATCTAGCTACTGTGCCAGTAGTTTTATTCGGATTTCTTTCGAATGAATCTATTATAGCCTTTTCTAATTCTTTCTTCTTTTCTATTTCACTATCTGCGCATTCCATATATTCCATTAAGCATTCATGGAATTTTAAAATTTCCACCTTGCTTTCCAGCACTCTACGCTGCTCACCTGTTATATAAATATTATTTAATGAAAACCCCTCTATCGTAGATGCCTCATTTAATAACCCTACATTTTTAT
This sequence comes from uncultured Lachnospiraceae bacterium, assembly GCA_964371605.1. Taxonomy (GTDB): domain Bacteria; phylum Bacillota; class Clostridia; order Christensenellales; family UBA1242; genus CAYJMU01. Next base: position 10,601 of record CAYJMU010000002.1, on the reverse strand, counting down.
TTAATGAGATATTTATAAAATTATTAAACAATCCATCTAGCTCTTCCGCCTGATTTTCATAGTTATATAGATATTTCACCATGCCTAATATTTTAGAGAAATGCTCTTTTTCTTCATCATTAAAGTTTGAATAGCTTAATTTTTCGATTACTAAAATCGCCTCTCTGCTAGTAATTTTTTGACCATTTTTACTTTTTGCAATTATTTCCTTAGCCACTTCATCACTGAAATTTAGTTTAGAAAACTCTTTTGCTTTTACTATTTTTTCTCCATTCACTAAATCTATGTTCTTTATAGCATTTTCAACATTCTTTAATCTGTCAAAATATTTCTTCCACATATCACTGCCATTTATAATATCTTCTGCAGCTTTACTATATTCTTTTTTAATATTTAAAATATCATAAAGCATATTGTTTCCGAATTCTTTTTTGAAAACCTCATTGAAGGCTTTTTCATCTTTTACCTTTAGAGAATACCCCTTGAATGAAGTGTTAGACAGATTAATTAGTCCCGCTAATCGAATATTTAAGTTTTCAGTGATAAGCTTGCTTATTTTTTCATCTCCATAACCGAATTTATATAAGTTTCTTATATTCACATCTATCGTTGAAAGCAGGCCTTCAGATGTATTAGAATTGTCAAGAATATAAAGAACCATTTTTTTAGTTAGAGTTTTGCCCTCATTAGCCATTTTTAAAATAGCATCAGCCACTCTTCTTTCTCTCATCATTTTATCGTTTTTTACTGCCATAATTATAATTTTAAACTCCTAAAATTTATAGTTATTAGTTTTAATATTTCCATTATAACATAAAATTAAGATATGTCAATATTTAACTTAAATAAAATGCTATGCGTAGTATTACGCATAGCATGTGAATCGTTCGGTTTTTCGGACAATTTCCTAAAATTTATTAAAATATTAAAACTTATTTTTTTGTAATATATTTTTTCTTAATTATCCCCTTTTCTCGCCCATTATTTCTAGGAATGTAAAACTCTTCTTTTTCTAAACCTTTAGGCAAATAATCTTGCTTAACATATCCGCCAAAATCGTGTGGATATAAATATTTCCCTGTCCCGTCCCCATTAACTGATGGATGATTTTTTAGCCTGTTTGGAACTGGTAGATTTCCATATTTTTCTATAGCTTTAGATGCTGAAGCTATCCCCATATACACTGAATTGCTTTTCTCCGCTTCACATATATAAGTGGCAGCATGCCCTAATATTAACCTGCACTCTGGATAGCCTATACTTTTCGCTGATTCCAGAGCTGCGTGTGCGAGTAATAAAGCATTTGAATCTGCCATGCCGATATCTTCGCTAGCATGAACCATCAGCCTTCTAGCTATGCTGAGCGGGTCCCCTCCACTTTCTAAAATTCTCCTCATATAGTATAACGCCGCATCACTATCACTACCTCTTAAACTTTTACAAAATGCACTAAGCAAATCATAAAATTCATTTTCATTTATCGCGCTAGTTTTTTTCTGCACCGCTTCTATTATGAGATCTTCATTAAGAATTATTTTTCCATCTTTTTTATCAGCTGAAGAAATGGCAAACTCAAGACTATTAATCGCTGTTCTCAGATCCCCTCCTGATAGTTTAGCCAGTAGTTTGAAATGGTCTAGGTTTATATCTATATTCTCCACTTCCGCTATATTTACTAGAGATTCTAAAATATCTTTCTCTTCTAAACTTTTGAACTCGTATATTCTACATCTACTGATAATAGCCTTAGTCATAGAAGTATATGGATTTTCTGTAGTAGAGCCAATTAATATTATCTCCCCTTTCTCTACCGCCTCCAATAAGCTATCACTCTGCGCCTTGCTCCACCTATGGCATTCATCTAATAATAAATATGTTTTCTTTCCATAAAATGCAAGTTCATCTTTCGCGTGTTTAATTACATTCTTAACATCAGCCACTCCACTACTAATGGCATTCAATTTAATGAAATTCGCATTTATAGTGCTAGCTATAATATTAGCTAAAGTAGTTTTTCCTGTTCCGGGCGGCCCGAAAAAAATCATACTTCCTACACTACCATTTTTAATAGCTTTATAAAGCAGAGTGTCTTTTCCGACTATATGCTTTTGGCCTACGAATTCGCTCAATCCTTTCGGTCTCATACGCTCAGCCAATGGCGCTAGTTTTTTAATATTTTTGTATAACATTTCCATATAATTAGTATACTATAATTTAATCGATTTTTCAATGTTTTTAACTAATTATACGCATTAAACATATTATCCACATATATACCGAATCCTTTAGTCGGATCATTTACATAGACATGCGTGACAGCACCGATAAGTTTCCCGTTTTGCAATATAGGACTACCACTCATTCCCTGCACTATGCCGCCAGTTTTAGCTATAAGATCTGCATCCTTTACCCTATAGACGAAACTATCTGTTCCTTCATTTCTAAAATGCGTTTTTATAATCTCTATATCAAACTCTTCTTTTTCTCCATTGAATATATATGTGACTATTTTAGCCTTTCCAGGTTTTGCCTGACCTCTGCCCCCTACTTCCACTTTTTCATAACCGGTTAAATCTATTTCTGAAATGTCGCCCATCACACCGCTTTCAGAGTTCACCACTATATCTCCTAAATAGTTCCTGTTACTGTTCAGTATTACGCCCTGAATCTGACCTGCCCTGCCTCGCACGCCTTTTTTCACACCTACTAGATAACTCGTAAATAGCTTCCCCTTTCCCATAGGAAAAATTTCACCTGAATATCGGTCGTTAAGTGGATGCCCGAGCGCCCCGAATGTCTCACTTGCTGGATCTATATATGTTAAAGTTCCTATCCCCTTCACTGAATTCTGCACCCAAGCACCTAGCTTATAACTTCTAGTAGATTCTGAAAATGCTGGCACTAGAGTGGTAGATTTCTTATCATCATTTCTTTTGTATATGACTAAGACCTCTTTCCCCGGATTAGAAGAAAGATTTAATGCCTTTTTTATTTCATGCGGGGTATTCACTTCATTGTCACCGATGCTTAAAATTATATCCCCTTGTTTTAGTCCCGAAATCTCAGCCGGTGAATTAAAACTTTCCTTGCTATCCACGCCTCCTAGCCCTGCTACTAATACTCCGTCAGCATCCATCTCCATACCTATTAATCTGCCCCCTAAATAAACTTCAGCTGGCAAATTTTCTATCGCAAATGAGTTTATATAATCATATGAAAAATGAGTAGAAAAAAAACTAGAAAAAAGCATAGTCATAAACACAAGACTACTTATTAAAACTAGCTTTTTAAACAAATTTTTGATTAACATAAAAAATACTACTCCATTCAAAAAGTAGTATGTTTTTTTTATCTAAAACTATTCACTGATTTCCGCTTTCTTTCTTGCCATATATTTCCTAATTTCACGGGCATGCTCTATAGCGCTATCGCCATATTCTTCCCCACTTATAAGTTTAGCTAGGCTGTGAATTTCTTCTTCGCCAGTTAATACTTCTATATCGCTTTCCGTTCCGCCTTCGACTACTTTCTTCCTTACATAAAAGTGCCTATCTGCCGTAGCGACTATTTGAATTAAGTGGCTTATTACTAAGAGCTGCTTGTTTTTAGATATATCTATCATCATCTCGCCTTCAGCCAGCGCAGTCTCACCACTTATTCCCGCATCAATTTCATCGAACACCATAGTGGAAATTCCATAATCACTACTTGTCACCGATTTCACGCCAAGCATAAATCTGCTAATTTCTCCCCCACTTGCGATTTTAGCCAGTGGTTTTAGCGGCTCTCCGGCATTTGCTGAAAACAATAACTCAACGCTATCTAGCCCATCACGCTTAATATGCTCTTCTATATTCTCCCTAGTGACATTTTCACCGAACCTGAATTCTAACCTAGCATTCTTGATTTGAATCTTTTTAAGTTCACCTTCTATTTTTTTAGCTAGCTCAGTTGAAGCCTTTCTTCTAGCCTCACTTAAAAATATTCCTCTTTCATATAATTCATCTAAAAGCTCGTTTTTCACTTTAGTTAGTTGTTTTACATTTTCCTCTGCGTTTAGCAGCTGCTCATAATCATTTTTAGTTTTCGCTAAAAATTCTAAAATGCCTTCTATGCTATTAGCATATTTTCTCTTTAAGTTTTTTATAAGAGAAATTCTATCTTCGATTTCCTCTAACCTTCTCTCATCACTACTAACGAGAGCTGCACTTTTTTGAATTTCATCAAATATGTCATAAGCTTCATACTTAATAGACCTTAATCTTTCTAACAATGAATCATCTGCCTCTGTTATTCTTTGAATATTTAACAGTTCAGTTTCGGCATCTTTTAATAATGCAGAAATATTTTTATCACCTTTATCAAAATAGCTATTAAGATTCTGATATGAAGCTTTTAATTTTTCACTGCTGAGAATCATTCTCTTTTCATTTTCTAATGATTCGTCTTCACCTACTGTCAAATCCGCCGAAGTTAATTCTTCCATTTGATATTTCATTATATCTAATCTGATCTCTCTGTTTTCACCGCTGCCGCCTAACTTTTCTAGTTCGGCTAGTATATTTTTATAAATGTCATATTTCTCAGTGTAAACGAAAAGATTAGGCGATAAAACATTTTGGGCATTACTGTCTATCATTTTTAGTTGGCTTTTTGGCTTAAGCAAATCAAAGCTTTCATTTTGTGCATAGATGTCCACTAACTCTTTTCCTATTTCTTTCAGCATTGAAAGACTTATCGGCTCTCCATTTATTCTAGCTTCACTTTTTCCACTAGCATTCAGCGTCCTATTTAGGATGATTTCATCTTCATAATCTATTTGAAAATTATTTAGAATATCTTTCACCACATGATTATATTTTATATCGAATACGCCTAACACTTTCAATGCTGATTCATTCGTCCTAATATAATTTTTATCACCTCTACCACCAAGCAAAAAATTAAGCGCCTCTATGATAATACTCTTACCCGCGCCACTATCTCCGCAGAAAACATTTACACCACTTGAAAATGTAATTTGCTCAGATTTAATGATCGCAAAATTTTTAATTGATAACTCTTTTAACATAAATTAATTATACCATATAAAAAAAATTTTTTCAAATTTTAAAATAAAAAAATAGCAGTAGAATGCTATTTTATTTTTTATAGAAAATCTTTTATTTTAGAAGACACCTCTTCGGCATCATTATTATTATTCGTAATTAGCAAAACTGTATCATCGCCCGCCACCGTGCCATACACAGAGTCAAGACTAAGCTTACTAACCAAATTCATCACTGCAGTTCCCACACCATTCAAAGTTTTAATTACTACATTACCAGACAAGCATTTCACCCCAACGATTAATTCTGAAAGAACGACTTTGATTTTAGTTGAAATCTCATCTACAGTTTTATCTATGTAAACATATTTATAACGCTTAGTTTCAGGATTCAATCTTTTGATTAGACCTAACTCTTTTATGTCACGACTAACAGTGGCCTGAGTCACATCGAACTGTTCACTCCTCAGAGCTTTAACGAGTTCATCTTGAGTTTCAATATCTGAATTAATGATGATTTCTAAAATTTTATTTTGTCTAATATTCCTAGCCATCTAAAGCATCTCCTTATTTACGCAAAATCATTATACAATATTAATTATAAATATGCAACACTTTTTTGAATATTTATACATTTATTTTTGAATATTTATTAAAAATGTTTATGCATAATAAAAATGGCAATGTATAATTATGAATTCAACGATATATCGTTTATTTTTGCTGAATATTCATTTTTATGCATAATGTATATTCGCCCATTTTGGTGTTTATACATAAGCGAAATTAGGCGCATTTTGGTGTTTATACATTTGCATAATACTATGCAATTTTCATTTATGCATAAGAAAATATACTACGCAGTATGATTATTCTTGCATATACATTCCCTTTTAAGATCATTATTTATCGCCCTCCCCACTCACTTCTAGCTCCCTTTTCACCAACTTTCAGATATAAAAAAATAGACACTCATAATTTATTTCGCACAAAAAAAGCTGAACTCATTCAGCTTTTTTATATTAAATTTCTTCCTCTTCATCATCAAATAATTTATAATAAAGTGAAAATACTTCATCAATAACATCCTCATCTTCCACTCTAACTAAGTAGTCAACTCTGTCATTTTCATTAGTAGATAATAAAAATACCACCCCTTCATCTTCTGCAACATTTTCGAAATCACCTACTGGTTTAAGTATCGCATACACTAAATTATTTAGCGGAATGATAGCCACTTGTTCGAATTCTATCTCTTCGTCATTTTCGTTATGTAAGAAAATGTTTTCGTTATTATCTCTATCTAATAGTGCTGATACCGCATCTACTCCATCATTTTTTTCTTTCACTTCTTCTTCTATTATTATATCTTTTTTCTCTTCGCTCATCTCATTCTCCTTTCTTAATTCATCGAGTCTAAATAGGTTTGTAAAATTATTTCTGACGAAACTTTATCTAACATTCCTTTTCTTTTTTTTCTTGAATAATTCGCATTTATTAATATGTCTTCCGCCTCTGAACTTGTTAATCTTTCATCAACAAAATCTATATCGATAGGATATCTTTCTACCAATTTTTCAACGAAGCGTTTTACATTTTTCGCAGACTCACCTTCACTCCCATCCATATTATAAGGCATGCCAAAAACGATTTTTTTCACATTATTTTTCTGCACAAGATCTATGATGTGAGCTATATCTTTTTCATCTCCGCGCCTATCATAATTTTCTATGCCTGTGGCTAAAATATGCAGCAAATCACTAAGCGCTATACCTAGCCTAACCTTGCCAAAATCCACTCCCATTATTTTGAAATTATTCATACTCTTAGTTTAACATACTATGACTTTTTTTGCAAATTTATATGCTAAATGATTTTAGAAAAGAAAAAATTAATTTATTTATAACGGCCTAAAAAAAAGTATCTCTCGATACTTTTCTAAAATTAATTATTTTAATTCTACTGTACAGCCAGCTTCTTCTAATTGAGCTTTTACTGTGTCAGCGCTAGTTTTAGGTAAGTTTTCTTTAACAGTTGCTGGTAAAGTTTCTACAGCTGCTTTAGCTTCTCCTAAACCTAATCCTGTTAATTCTCTAACTACTTTAATAGCTGCTATTTTCTTGCTAGCATCTACTGCTGTGATAACAACGTTAAAGTCTGATTTTTCTTCAGCTGCCGCTGCTGCTGGACCAGCTACTGCTACTGTTGCTGCAGCGCTAACTCCGAATTCTTCTTCTAATAATTTTACTAATTCGCTTACTTCTAATACTGAAAGCTTTTTGATTTCTTCTACAAATTTATTTAAATCTGCCATAATAATTTTCTCCTTAATTTTTCATTATTTATTTTTATTTTTTTTGTTTCTTTTCGCGTATTACGCTTTTTTAGCTATTTCACTAAGTGCTACAGCTAATCCTCTTACTGGTGCATTGAACATGTTTAATAATTGAGATATAAGTACTTCTTTGCTTGGTAACTTACCTAATTTTTCAACTGTATTAGCATCAGCAAATGTTCCATCTATTATACCGAACTTATGCTCTAAGTTCTTGTTAGATGCTTTCATTTTTTCTACTACTTGACATGGTGCGATTTCATCTTTACCGAATGCTATACTAGTAGAACCTTTTAGCATATCATCATATCCTGTCATGTTTAGATCATTTAACGCTTTTAAAAGTAATGTGTTTTTGTAAATTTTGTATTCACAGTCATTGTTTCTAAATTCGTTTCTTAACTCATTGTCTTGCGCTACAGTAGTACCTTGATACTTGATGAACACTAAGCTTTTATGAGCCTTGATCTTTTCCTTGATTTCGTCTACGATTTTTTGCTTGTTTTGTAGATTTGAATTCATACACTCCTCCTCTCTTTCTATTCAATAAAAAAGCTATTTCGCCATATAGACGAAATAACCAAAAAGAGCGTTATATTCAGTCTACCTAGGCAAGTAGGAATAATCCCGTTACGCATACGCACTTGCTGTCTATGGCAATATTTTTTTATCTATTACATTATACTATATTTTTAGAAATTGTCAAGCATTTTTTTACTTTATTTTGAAAATATTTCCAGGTCTATACTGCCCACTTATGTCGACATAAAAGCCTTCACCTTCCACTATTCCCACTTTAGCAAGCTCATCTATCATCGCGTTATAAACCACTCTAGGATCATTATTATCCTCGCTTAGATGAACCAGCACCACCTGACTCACCCCATCCATAGCCAGTCGCGCCACCACTTGTGAAGCAATCCTGTTAGATAGATGCCCGCTTTTAGATAATATACGCCTCTTCAATACAGGCGGATACTTTATATTCGCCCTAAGCATTGATTCCTCGTAATTGCTCTCTAAATAGACTAATTTACTCCCCTTAATAGAATCGTAGATATCCTTAGTCACCTCTCCTAAATCTGTCAATAGTGAAGCAGAATCATATCCCACACTGAAGGTATAACCATAACACTTGTGACTATCATGAGACACTTCTATAGGCTTAAAAAGTATGTCCTCAATAAAAAACTCGCCCTTAAATATATATACATTATTTAGCTTCATGTTCATCTTAATCTCTAAAGCTTCTTTTAAATCTTCGTGAACAAAAACTTTAATATTATGGTCTTTCACTAAATTTTTCAGTGCCCTAATATGATCTATATGCTCGTGCGTGATGACCACACCTTTTAATTTTTCAACATCTCCCCCGACCGCATTAAATCTTAGAAGTAAATCCGCAAAAGAAAATCCACAATCAATCAAAACTTGTGCATTTTCACTTTCTATAAATAAAGCATTTCCTTTGCTCCCACTTCCTAAACTGCATATTTTCATTATGAATCTATAATACCATTTTTTAACTACTTTTGCAATAAATATAATTATAAAAAAATAAGAATGCTTATTGCATTCTTATCCCGTTTTACATATCTCTTCCTGATTCAATATCATTCAGCTTAGCATCAAGCTCTAATTTCAAATTTGCAAGTTTTTCTTTTTCTTCTTTTAAATCTTTTGGAACTACCGGCTCATTAATGTTATTAGCCACTCTGTCTCTTATTCTTTCTATTTTTCTTTGCGATTTTTCGATATCCTTTTCTATATCGCTAAGCGTCCTTTCTTGAACTTCTTTCTTAACAATTTTTTTGTCAACAGAAGCGCCTTTAACTTCATTTTCTTTCTTAGAATTTTTCATATTTTTTACATCAGAATAAATTTCTTTAGAAGTTTCTATAACATATTCGCCCATATCTTTTGCTATTTCACCAGCTTTAGTTAATCCATCAGCCGTTTTAGATTTAGCCTTAGCTACTTGGTTTTTAAATGTTTCTAAACTGCTATTTACTTTATCTTTAAGACCACCTTTAGCATAATTTGTCACATCTTCCTTAATCTCTTTAGTAGTATCTGCTACATATCTAGCCATATCGCTTGCCGCCTTAGAAGCAGATTCTAATACATTTGATCCCTTAAGAACAGCATTAATCTTAGCTTGATCTAATTTTTCTTCTAAGTTTTTTATGCCTTCATTTGGCTTTTCTAAAACTTTATTTATAGCTATATGATTCTCTTCAAGACCATTTACTCTAACATCAGTCTTTCTTTCTAATTCCTCAGCATACTTCTTCTCGATGAATTTGGCCACATCGCCTTTAATTTCGCCAGTGGTATTTTTAACATAATCAGTCATATCACTTAATTTATCAGAACCTGCTTGCAGGACATTCGAACCCTTAAGAGCTATATTATCTTTAGCCTTTTCAGTTTTTTCAGCTATAGTAGCTTTTACTTTTTTAGCAGTTTCTATAATTGAAGCTTTAGCCTTCACAGTTTTTTCAGCAAGTGAAACTTTAGATTTTTCAGTTTTTTCAGCTAAAGCAGCTTTTGCCTTTTTAGCCTTTTCAATCGCTGCCACTTTTGCCTTTTCAGCTTTTTGGAAAACTTTATATAAGAAACCATCTTTCTCAATACCTTTTTCCTCGTCTTGCTTTTGCATAGAAACATGAATAGTTTCCTTAGCTTTAGCTACGCCTACTTTGCCAGCTTCTACAGCCTTAACTGATGTATCTTTAACTTTACTAAACATTTTAGTTGCAGCTACGCCCACTTTTTCTAAGAACTTCTCAGCACTAGTCCAATTTTCATGCTCTTTTTCATACACTATATGATTTTCAATGCTTTCAGCATTCTTCATCATATTAGCCGCTACTTTTTCAGACGATTTAACTTTAGCTTCCATTTGTTTTTTAGTTAAATTTTTTCCATCTACAGAAATCACTTCATCATCTTTCATGTTTTTATATAATTCCACATTTGAAAGATGTGCCACTTCCGCATTTACTGCTAAATCTAGCATTTTATTAACCACTACATTAGGATCATTAATAGCTGCCATTTTTAAATATTTATTAACTTTTCCCATATACTCATTATTAGAAGTCATAGATGCCCCTAATTCGCATAGTAGAACAGGATTAGATTCAGATAATTCTTTTAAAATATCATTTTGCTTATCGCCTAGCCTGTTTCCAAATAATTTTCCTTTCGTCTTTT
>CAYJMU010000001.1:16169-25238 GCA_964371605.1 uncultured Lachnospiraceae bacterium | reverse complement strand
TTGTCCCAGTCGTGCTTTTTGTTTTATATAAATATCTGTGTTTTGCTGATATGCTAAAAATTTTGAATTTACATCAGCATCAGGTATAAATGTTATTACATCCCCACCTACATATATATCATCTTCGCCATTATAACATACACATTTACCAATTTCTATAGCAGTTTCCCCAGTTCCAGAAAATAATAAAACACCAGATTTATACTTTTTGCTTTCCGCAGCAGTTTTACTATTAATAAAACATTTTGCACTTTTAAAAAATATATTATATTTTGTGTAAATATCTCCGTATCCAACACACGGCAATCCAGCATCTAAAATTTCTGTACCAGGTATTCCTTTGCCTTTATTAAACTCACCTATATCTTTTAACTTTGAATCTGTATCCCATTCACAAGGAAAAATCCCAAGGGGTGTTTTTTTATACCCCTCAGGCACTCCGCCATTTTTAATCTGCTCAATCCTACTTTTTATCTCTTGCTTCATTTACAATATTATCCTCTTTGATTTTTATTAATGATTTATCAGTGCATTTTATGCAAATTGTTTTATTTAATAATTTTTTTGATTCTAATTTAGATAGTATAAATATCTCTCTATCTTCTTCCTCAAACTCAACCTTATAAAGCTTAATATTTAGAATGCTAAAAACAGGATTTATATAATAAGTCTCATTAGATATATAAACAATTCCTATTAAAACTTGTACTATAACTATTAATATAAAATCTAAAAATATATTTGACAATGGTATTGCAAAGGCAGTTAAAATAAATAGTGAAAACTGCGTCAAATACTCCCTGCTTGTAATATTTTCTATTTTTACAATTTTATATCTTTTGCCTAATTCTTGTTTATCTATTTTTGTAGATTGTATTAAATAGGAAATACTTCCGATTAAACCTGCTAAAATTAATATAAAAATAAAACTTGAACAAATAATTAAACATTTATTAAAAATTATATTCTCATCAGTTTTGTAATAAAAATCATTAGCGTACTCTGTAATATATTTAATTAAAAATAAAATATTTAAAGGCAACATTGCTGACATTAATAGGAATACGGCACTAACTCTTTTCATCTAACCCTCCATTATATCCTGAAAAATATTATACTTCATTTCTTTTGCGATTATTTTTATTAACAATCTGCAATTTGATTTAGTCACGATTAATTTATTGCGTTCATTGAAATCGCACTCTCTAAATTGGTCTGGTGACTTTTGCAATAGCATATTTTTGAAGGCTATGGCACTAGTTTGTTGTATCTGTTCCAAATACTCTGCATCTTCGGCAATTTTGCCTATTCCTTGATAAAAATATTTGTTTATGCTAAAACTTAAGAATTCTTGAGAGCTTGACAAAAAGTCCCAATTATGAATTTGAGGAAAAACCTCAGCTGCAGCTTCTCTTATTTGGTCATCATAACCAGTTACCTGTAAGAAGTTTCCTATATTAAATATAAAAACAGTACTACCTACAATAGCAAAATCAACATTATAATTGGGCGCAAAAAGAGAATTTGTATCTTTGTACATAAACCGACCTTGATCTCTCATAAAAATATTTTTATATTTAAAAGATTTAGTAACATTCGAGTATCTAGATATAAAATATATAGTTTGATTATTAATTTCCAATTCTGCAACAATTAGATTATACTCTCCTTCAGTTACGGTTAATGCTCTATTATTAAGTGGGTTTTGGCAATTTCTAGCAATATTTAAAATTCTATTTTTTGCAGTCTCTATGCTTGCCGTTCCCAAAATTGCTAAACTATTACTATTGTTTCCTGCTGGATTAAACTCTTCGATTTCTCTGCCATTAAAACCTACCAAATATCCGTTATAACCTCTTAGCATGGCTTGAATAAACTCATCGCCAAAGTTAAGATTGTAAGCATGACATAAATCATCACTTCTTTTATCGTTTTTTATTAAATAAAAATTTACTCTAGAATTTTCAACATCTCCAATATTAGCATATAAATCAAACATTTTCTTCCCCCTACTCCAAGCCCAGCTCTTTCAAGTAGGCTTCCATTTGTTTTTCTATTTCTGTTATTTCTGATTTCAAAGTTTTGATTTCAGAATTTACTTTTTCTATATCTATAATTTCTTCTTCCTCGAATGTATCCACATAGCGCGGAATGTTTAAGTTAAAATCATTTTCTTGCATTTCTTCTATGCTTGCAATGTGACTATATTTTTCTTTGTATTCGTTTGCAAGTTTATCGTATGTTCCATTTTTGTATGCTTTGTATGTTTCAACAATTTTTTGCACAGCTCCATCTGCCATTTTATTTTTTGCTTTTTCTTTTTTAAAATCTTTGCTTGCATCAATAAAAAGCACATCGCGTAAAGAGCGGTTCTTTTTAAAAATTATTATGCACGCAGGTATGCTTGTGCCGTAGAACATATTTTCTGGCAAACCAATAACTGCATCAATCAAGTTTTTATCTTGAACAATGGTTTTTCTAATAACACCCTCGCTTGCTCCTCTAAACAAAACGCCGTGCGGAGCAACTGCGGCAACTCTGCCGTCTGCACTCATGCTATAAATCATATGTAAAAGAAAAGCCCAGTCGCCCTTGCTTGCTGGCGGCACGCCAATGTCAAAACGGTGGTATCTATCTAGCCCGGCTTCCATTTTAAAACTTTCTTTCTTTTTATTTTTCTTAACATCTTGCTCTGTATCATCATCTACTACTTCGCCGCCGGGATTAAAGCCTATTGCCCATTTATCTAAACTAAACGGCATGTTTGCCACTATACAATCAAACTTCATTAAATTGCCGTCGCTATCTAAATGTTGCGGACTAGAAAGAGTGTCCCCCCAAGAAATTTTTGCGTCTTTAATATCATGCAAAAACATATTCATTCTTGCCATGGAAATTGCGCTGCCATTTTTTTCTTGACCAAACATAGAAACTTTATCATAGCCGCCTTTTTTCGCTGCACGAATAAGCAAAGATCCTGAACCACAAGTTGGATCGTAAACTCTGTCGCCTGCTTTTGGCTCAACAATTTGCGCCATAATTTCGCTAACATCTTGCGGAGTGTAGAATGACCCTGCTTTTTTGCCTGCCATTGTTGCAAACTCGCCAATCATATACTCGTATGCATTTCCAATAACATCTGCAGGTATTTCGTGATCTTTTGTTTCTATCATACTTGGCCTTAAATCTAAATTAGAAAAGTCAGAAATAAGTTCTCTAAGTATTGGGTTTTTTTGCGCTTTTGAGCCAAGGTTTGCTTCGCTGTTAAAATCTATACTTCTAAAAATGCCTTTTAAAATAGAGTTAGATTCTTCAATGCCTGTAAGTGCCTGTGAAATTAATGATCCAATATTTTGCGAATTTTTATTTTTGCTTAAATAATCAAAAGTGCTTTCTTCTTTTAAAACAAACGGCAAATTTTGAATTTGTCTTTCAAGCCTTATGCCTTGATAATCTTTTTTTAAAGTTTCAACACTTTCTTTAAAGTGGTCACTTAAATATTTTACAAAAAGCATAGATAGCACATAGTCTTTATAATTTGATGCGTCAATATTGTCCCTAAAAGTGTCGGCAGCCGCCCACAAAACCCTTTTTATATCTGCTTCTGTTGTTTTCTTTATTGTCATTTTTAATTTTCTCCTTTGATTATTTTTAATATTTTTGTACTTAGTAATTTTTTTTCTTTGTTATGCAAGTCAATCGTCAATTTGTCTTTTTTTTCTTTTAATTTCCATAAGCTTGATAACATAATTTGTTTATCTAAACTTGGCAAGTTTCCTAAATCAAAATTTTCAAGCACTACTCTATTAACTGCCATTATATGTGCACCGTTTTGCAAATCTTTTAAAAGTGTTTGCAACCTCAAACTCAACAACATTTCTAAATAATGCGGATTAATATTGTTTTTGCAACGTACAACTATTAAATTTGCACCTACAAAGTAATCGCTATCTTCAATTTCAAACAAGTTTACAAACTGCGGGTTAATTCTTTTTAACACAATATCATTTTTTTGCAAATTAACAGCGCCGGATAGTTCATAGTAAATACCTTCTTTTGCTTTCAAAACTTCACCATTAACAAAGTTTGAAACTTCAAGCCATTTGCAACTATTTTTTATTAAAGTTTTTTTTGCTGTGCAATAAAACACCTCTGCAACTTCTTTTAAAGTCATATCTTCTCCTTATATAATTATAAAGCGCTAGGAACTTTTAATTATATTTTAATTTTAATAGCTTAACAAATTCGCTAAATTATCGGCTTTTATATTGTTAGCATCAGTTCTTAAGTATTCACCGTCCACAACATGCACATCTTCGCCAATTCTCCATTCGTTGTTGTAATAGTACATAGTTTTAAATTTATAACCTTCATTAATATATTTGATTATTTCTTTTTTGCTATGTTTAATTTCTTTTTTTGGACTTAAAGTATTTGTCCAAATTAAGTCCGTAATAACAAATGTCCCATTTATTTCTTTTTGAACCTTGCCGTATATGTAGTTCATAACATTCTCCTTTATTTTTTTATTTAAAAAGCTTAATTCCGCTTGCATATAAAATCAAGGTATGCTATACTAATTATGTTCAAGTAAATAGTTCGCAAGAATTAACGCCTCACATTTTGCCTAGCATTGTGTGAGGTTTTACTTTTTATATACATATATTATCATAAAAAATAAAATAATGCAATCATTTTGCATTATTTTAAAAAATAATTTAGTGTTTTTTAATTTACAGCAATTTTTCATCAAAGTTTTTACTTTTGAAACAATCATTTTCTACACACCCCCCCCCGTTATCGGCAAAAAGTCAACCAATTTTAAAAACTTTGTTGCCGATTATTAAAAAACAACAGTTTTTGAAAATTCTCTAAAAATAAGTTTATTGAATTTTATCATTGATATGTATTGACTTAGATAGTTATTCGTGATAATATAGTTTCATATTTGAAACTATATTAGGAGTTAAAAAATGAAAAAAGCATACTTTGAATTTATGAGTGCTATGGATATTGATTGCTACAAAAGCATAAGAGAGAGTGATATTGGAAATACTTTACCCTACTCTGATATTGTTCAATTATTTATTATTGGACACAAAGATAATATAACAGTTAGTGAACTTGCAGAAAAATTAAACTTGTCTAGGCCGGCAACAACACAAAAAGTAAACGAGCTTGTTAATAAAAAATTAGTTGTTAAAATTAAAAACGGCAACGATAAAAGAACAACTTATTTAAAACTTTCAGAAAGTTTAAAAAACAGTAGCAACAATGCAAAAGCTAGTTTGCTTATTGATAAAGTTGACCAACACTTTAGTAAAGAAAAAAAAGAAATTTTTAAAGAAGTATTAAGTTTTATGACAAGTGTTTTAACTGGAGAAGTAGATGGAAAATAAAATAATTAAAATTATAGGAGCAAGGGAAAATAACCTTAAAAATATAAGCCTTGAAATTCCTAAGTATAAACTTGTGGCACTAACAGGAGTTAGTGGAAGCGGAAAATCTAGCCTTGCAATAGAAATTTTGCAAAAAGAATGCAGCAGGCAATATATGGAATCTATGGGATTAGTTACAGACGGGCTGAACAAGCCGAATGTTGAGAACATTGTTGGGTTATCGCCAGCAATAGCAATTCGCCAAAGAATTCTTTCTAATAACCCTCGAAGCACTGTGGGAACATATACGGAAATTTTAACTTATCTTAGATTGCTATTTGCTAAGCTAGGAACTAGAAAATGCGAACATTGCAATAATATTATATCTCCTGATTTTGAAAACGAAAGCGAGTTAAATCAGCAAAACATAATTTGCAAAAAATGCAACACTGCATTAAAACATTTAAAAATGGCTGATTTTTCTTTTAACAAACCAGAAGGCGCTTGCAAAAAATGTAATGGCATTGGAGTAATAAAGGATATAGATTTTAATAAATTAATAAACGAAAACTTAACAATAAAACAAGGGGCAATAAAAATTTGGAACAACGACACATTTGCCGAGCACTATTCTCGTGTTTATGAAATGTGTGGCAAACATTACGGATTTGATTTTGATGTTTCAAAAAAAATAAAAGAATTTAGTGAAATTGAACGCCTTGTGTTATTTGATGGTGTTGAAAGCAAAGAGTTTATTAAACTATTCCCTAACATAAAAAAACCAAAACGCGTTATGGACGGTTATGTTGAAGGACTTAGAACTTTTGTTAACAAAAAAATAGCAGAGGGTGCAATTAAAAAAATAAACAATCCTATTATTGCAAAAGCTATTGTTGATTCACCTTGCAACGAGTGCAATGGCTCAAGACTAGGTTTTTATGGTAGAACAACCACTCTTCATAAAAAAACTATCACACAAGTTTCTAATTATACTATCGACGAACTTCTTTCATATCTTGCTAGCGTTGAAAAAAATCTTTGCAACGATGCAAAATTAGTTGCGCAAGTAATTATAAACGACATTAGAAAAAGATGTAATGCAATAATTAATATAGGTTTAAGTTATTTGTCAATTAGTAGAAGCATTTCAAGCCTTTCTGGAGGAGAAAGCCAAAGACTTAAACTAACAAATATTATGGATAGCGGCCTTACCGGAGTGCTTTATATATTAGATGAACCCACAACTGGACTACATGCAGCAGATAACGAAATGCTATTAAACTCCATTTACAAATTAAGAGACTTAGGCAACACAATTATTGTTATAGAACACGATTTAGACTTTATAAAAAAATGCGATCACGTTATCGATTTTGGTCCACTCGCTGGCTCACTTGGTGGAGAGATTGTTGCTTGCGGCACTCCAAAAGAAATCTTAAAATTTGAAAACAGCTTAACTGCAAAATATTTAAAAAAACCTAAAAAACAAATAGTTAGCTCTTCTCCTGTAATAAAAGATTATATAGAAATTCTAGGAGCAAGAGCACATAACTTAAAAAACGTAAACGTAAAAATCCCACTTAATAATATAGTTACACTAACCGGCGTTAGTGGAAGCGGAAAAAGCAGTTTGATATTTGATGTTTTGGAAAAATATTATAAAGAAAAAAAAGCAGAAGTTGATAAAATTACCGGATTAGAAAAAATCAAAAATATGGTAGTAATAGATCAAAAAGCAATTGGAAAAATGAACAGAAGCAACGTTGCAACCTATACAGACGTTTACACTTTAATAAGAGAATTGTTTGCAAAATTAAGCAACTCAAAAGAAAAAAATTTTAAAGCGGCAGATTTTTCTTTTAATGTTAAAGGTGGCAGATGCGAAAAATGTTTAGGGCTTGGCGTTATTCCACTTGAAATGCAATTTTTAGATGACGTGGAAATAACATGCCCCGCTTGTAAAGGAAAGAGATTTAAAAAAGAAATTTTAGAAGTAAAATATAATAACAAAAATATTTCCGATATTTTAGACACAACCATTGATGACTTAATTGAATTTTTTGACAAAAAAGAAATTAAAAATAAACTTAAAATAATTAGCGAAGTTGGTCTTGGCTACTTAAAACTAGGTCAATCTTCAAACACACTCTCTGGCGGAGAATGCCAAAGACTTAAACTTTCAAAAGAATTATCTAAACCAAACAACGGAAATACTTTATATTTATTTGACGAACCAACAACGGGATTGCATGTGTCTGATATAAACAAACTAATAACCTTATTTAAAAAATTAATTTCTAAAAATAATTCCATAATAATAATAGAACACTCTTTAGAAATTATTGCTAGCGGCGACTATATTATTGACTTAGGCCCAAAGGGCGGAATAAACGGCGGCGAAATTATGGCAATCGGCACACCGTTTGAAATTAAGAAAAATAAAAATTGTCTTTTATCAAAATTT
Source organism: uncultured Lachnospiraceae bacterium (assembly GCA_964371605.1). GTDB lineage: Bacteria > Bacillota > Clostridia > Christensenellales > UBA1242 > CAYJMU01. The sequence goes on along the minus strand of CAYJMU010000001.1, from coordinate 17,396 downwards.
CTATAAAACAAGCAGAAAACTTTTGTATATTACATTAATTATGCTAATATAATTTAGCTAATAAAGGACAAATAATATAAAAAAATAGCCTTCGTTAAGAAGGTTATTTTTGTTTTATGTTTACCAACTTTTGTGCGGTAGCTTTAGTAAATCAATGAACAAAATTCAACAACCTACACAATTAGCATTGCTCTTAGTATAACTTTATCTAGGTAGTATATTCGTTCTACCTCATAGTAATTTGTCCCGCCAAATTCTTAAAACTGATAAAAGCGTATTGTTTTTATCAGTTTTTATTTTACTTTTAAAGTGAAATGTATTATAATTTTGCTTAGAAAAAAGGAGAACTTTCATGAAACACAAAAAACTTATAACTACACTTTTGGTTGTTTTAGCAGCGCTTACGACGATCAGCATATATCTCTTTATCCCTTACAAAACAAATAGTGTGCCTGCAAAAACTGATGGCGACACTCGAATAATCTCTTATAACTTAAAAAATGCATATAGCGAAGAAGACCAAAATTTGATGTATGGTAGAATAGAATTTATTGCAGAGCAAATTTTAAGCTATGATGCTGATGTGATTGGCTTGCAAGAAGCAGACGCGCCTTGGCTTTACGACGGAGCAAATGATTGGCAAGATGAAGGCCTGCTGTATTACCTTAATAGCAAATATGATCACTTTAAAGGAAATGTAAGAAGTGATGCCACTTGGGAATATGCGCCTATTTTTTGGGATAAGTCAAAATATGTTCTTATTGATAGCGGCAGCGAATTTTTATCAGACACGCCAGACACACCTAGCGAAACATGGGGTAGCCATTTCCAAAGGGTTTTAAACTATGTAGTGCTAGAAGAAATTTCTACAGGCAAACAAATCACTGTCTTTAACACTCACTTAGATAGCGAGAGCGCTGAGAGCCGCGAAAAATCAGTTAAAGTTATTTTAAACAAAATGAATGCTATAACAACTCCATGCTTTATTACCGGCGATTTTAACTTTAATATAGGCAGCAAAAATTATGACGCATTAACCAAAGGCGGACTTAAAGATAGTAAAAAAGAAGCTAAAAACACAATGCAACACGGCACGATAAATTACTTTTTAAACTTAAACACACATATCTTTCCTATTATAGATTTCCTGTTTTATAAAGGCGACGGTATAGTAGCTGAAAACTATTTTGTAGACAACACATTTAGGTTCAATGGAAGACCTGCAAG
>CAYJMU010000001.1:2145-16159 GCA_964371605.1 uncultured Lachnospiraceae bacterium | reverse complement strand
ACCATTACCCAGTTATTAGCGATTTTAAAATTTCATAAATTCTTATCACAATCCAAATTTTCCGCCAAGAAAAACTGAAAATGAAAATGTTTGGCACGATGTTTATATAAATTTAGATAAAAATAAATATCATCACTATATCGCCGTATCAAGCGACATAGTAAACGCAGAAGGCTTTGAAACTATAACCATTCCAGAAGCTACATATGCTGTCTGTAAAACAAAATTATCAAAATGGCCAACTATGCTTCACACAAAACTTAGAAATCAAATTGTCACAGATTGGTTGATGTCTTCGCCATACGAGCTTGCAAACTCTCCTGAATTCGCTATTACTTATTGGTTTCAAAAACCTAATAATTTAAAAAGATATATTGAAATATGGATCCCAATTAAGAAATTAGCTGCAAAGTAAAAAGTAATATTCATTTCCCCCCAAAAAAAACTGATAGAAACAAATATGTTCTTATCAGTTTTTTCTTGTCTGTGCTCATTATTAAAAATATGCACGGTTTTCATCCTTAATGATTTTTTTCTTTTTATTCATCGGATCATCTAACCCCTCTATAGCCCCAGCTGACACTGCCCAGATATATATACTGGCTATCGTCCCGTATGGTGAGAATTGTTTTCTATATTTCTCGAATAATTCTTTAGTAATCACTTTATGCCTAAATATCATTCTAAGTCCACGATGAATAGCTAAATCGCCATAGCTTAATATATCGCTTCTATGCAGCGCACTACACAACAGCATTTCCGCTGTCCACACCCCTATCCCATCTAACTTAGTTAAAATTTCTATCACTTCACTATTTTTTTTAGTCTTCAACTTTTCAAGATCTAATTCTCCAGTATTTACTTTTTCGGCAAAATCTTTTATATATTTTGCTTTTTTAAATGTAGTGCCAAAGCTTTGGATTTGGTCGATGGTCATTGCACTAATATTAGCTGCAGTAATACCGCCAAGCGCATCACTCATCCTTTTCTGCACTGTTTCTCTACTTTTCCTAGACACCTGCTGCCCTAAAAATGCACGAATCACAGCCACGAAAACATCTTCATCCACCTCTCTCTCGATGAAGCCTAGTCTATCTATAACTTCGGCTAACTTTTTGTTTTTACTTTTTAAAAACTCTCCTTCTTTTTCTCCATATTGATATATCATTTTTTTCTCCTATAGCTTAGTAAAGTAAGGGTAATCTTATCTATCCTACATAATTATCAAAAAAGCTAATATTAATATTCTTTCCTTTTTTTAGACTTTTCACTTTTCTATCATACATCTTATCTGTGTTAGACAGCTCTCCTATTAAAAGCGGCGAGTTTTTATTATGATTTTTAATTTTATTATGCATTTTTTTCGTTTTATTATTAGCATAACAATATCTGCATAGATGTGGACAGCTATCATACTCACCTATATCTATACTCTCTACGCAGTCACATAATGGTCTCTGATTTTTATCTTTCTTCACATCTAACTCTAAATGAAATGTTTTTTCTATCAATTTTTTATCAATGCACGCCCCTCTTATGATATCTAGCTGATCATCTATTTCTTCTGCGCATGACTGCAGAGCTATATTGTATTTTTTCGCTATTTTCGAAAAAGTCTTTATGATAGAACTGATTTCTAAGGGGCTTAGCGTATTAAATATATTTTTATCTAGTTTTTTATATTTATCAATAAAGCTAATAATACATGTTTTAGTAAATGCTGTTAATCTACTACACATTTCTTCGAACTTATCAATATGCCATTTTATATTTATATTATCAGTTATTAAAATAGGGTCATATCTCCAAATCACTCTGTTCGAGCCTATTTTGCTTGATAATTGTTTAAAATTTTCTATGATATCATCCTTTTTTCTCAGCCTTTCTTCTATATCATTCCCATAAGGCGTGATAGTATATTGGAAATAATAATTGTATTTCATTTCATCAAGGTAATCTAGATATTTTAAAAAGTTGCTCCCATCCTTCGTCCAAAAAACTATGCAGTCTACCACTTCACTATTTAGAGGAATCTTGCTAACCATATTAAAATTAAAAGGATTTCTTACACAGACATACCCTTCCTTCAATCTGTTTAAAAACCATTCTCCATAAAATGCTGGTATATCCGTCCTTCTACTAACACTTAAAATCATTTCCCTCTCCTAAATAAAGTATAGCATAAAATTCATTAAACACAAAACTATTTGGATTTTCTTTTTTATGGATTATTAGATGAAACTATTGAATTTTAGAATAATATATTTTATAATACCTATAGATAAAAGTAGGAGAATATATCAATGAGTAATCGAAAAAAAAGTAGAACCAATCACTTAAAAAATTGCTTGATAGCCATTAAAGCAAATGCTTTATGCCTATTTATAAAAAGGGAAAATTTAATATGCTATTTATTGTCCGCGGTGTTCGCTCTCCCCTTCTTCATAATCTACGCGTGCGCTCAATTAATTTTCGGCATTTTGCGTCAGCTATGCACAATCCCTCTTTTTTTAGTTATTTTTTTCATTCCGCTTTTTCTCCTTGCTCTTATTTCCAGAATAACGGAAGAAATCTTCAATATTCCTTTTAAACTTAAATTAAAATCAAAAGCGTCAAGTCTATGGCCTTATCATTCAACACAAGAAATAAAAAACTATCTAAAAAGAATAGATGAAAAAGCTGAAAAAATGAGAAATAAATTTAGCGAAAGATGGATTACTACTTTTGAGAAAAAACGTTTAGATAGAGAACTTAAAAATATAAAAAGTAAATTTGATATACCTCCTGGTTATGAAATGATTTTAAGAAAATTCGCTGATTACGAAGGCTTTTATGAAATAGCCCTTCCTAAAATAAAGGGAGAAAAGAGAGTTGATGTAAATATTAATTTTTATAATATATTTGATGTGTTAAAAAACCAGCTAGGTTATAGTTTAGATTCGGATGGAAATAAAATACCTGAATGGAATAAAAACTTTATAGTGATCGCAGATACTGAATCTGATCCTTACTGCATAGATACTACCAAGGCTAATTCGCCAGTATACGAAGCAATGCATGGCACAGGAAAATGGGATTTCTCGGTGCATACTAATAATTTTGAAGTATTTCTTGATAAGTTAATAATTTATAATTATTTAAACTTTAGATTTAATAACAAAAATTACCAATATGATTTAAATTCGGACGCCCCTTCAGCTGAAGAAAAAGAAATTTTCCAGAACATAGAAAAAAGGCAGGCGACGGTGTTTAATGATTTTTTAAACCGATTAAAAGAAAGTTCTGCTTTAGCCGAATATATTGACCTAATGAAAGATGAAGAAATTATCGATGAAGTTTTAGAATTATATAATTTAAATTCTCCAAAAGATATAAATGAAAATTTTATCATGAGTAATATTAAAATTAAAAATATTTGGAGCAGCGGAAACTCCCTAACCTTTGATTTTTGGCTTGAGAAAATAGATATTCAATATGTCCTAACTACAAACGTCGACGACAGTTTATTTATTGGAGATATTGAAATAGAAAGTTAAACGCTAATTATTTATCTATAAGCTATTTTTTAGATATATAATCACTGCATGTTTTTTAGTTTGACTTTTCCTGAAAACTGATTTATACTTTAAATAAAAAAAGGAGAAATAATATGAAAAGATTTAGAAAAATTTTAGCCCTTTTATTAATGCCCCTACTCGCAGTCACTGCATTAGCTGCTTGTGGTGGAGATAAGTCTGGCTCTAGCAAACTGACCCTGACTTATGATACTACTGCTATAGCTGAGTTTTATAATCCGGTTAGCGCAGTTTCAGTAGAAAAAAATCAAACTATAGAAAACACTAACATCCCAGTTCACAAAGGCGAAGCATCGCTTAGTTTCGACGAAGATGGATTTGCTACCGGATTAGTCTTCGTTGGCTGGTCACTAAATGAAGGCCTTGGAAATTTGACTTATGGTACTTTCAATCTTCAAAATGAAAGCAAAACCGTATACCCTCAATACGCAGAAGCGATCTTTGTGAAAAATCCTGTAAAAGCAGAAGGAAGCACAGAAGAATATGAAGATGGGATATATATCATGTTTAAAAGTAGCGAAATAAACAATACCTACACTATAGGATTAGATTTTAACCCTATCATTCCTGATTTCGTAGTAGGATATCTATTCGATGACAGAGTGATCGATGGAGAAGCTCAATATTCAAATAACAAGCGTCTAAAAAATCTTATTCCTGGTGAGAATTTCAAATATATCTTATCATATAATGATGTGTCTAAAAGTGAAGCTATCTATATGACATATGACAGCACCGAGGTAATACCTAGCAGCATCAAAGGTCTAGGCGAAATGTCAGTAGTAGCGGACACTAACTTTATAGAAGATTCTTTCGAATCACTAAAAATGAAAAACCTACACGTGAATTGGAATGATCCTTCCACATCTGAAGTGCATGATGGAAATTTTGGAAATGCAGAAAACTTTCTATATTCTACTATTCTAGATGAAGATAATTATGTAAAATCAATTTATCTAAAAGAAAGTAATATTTACTATTTGACCAAAGATGCTTTTGAAAACACTGAAAGAGTGGGCGAGAAAAAAATATACTCACCATTTAAAGCGGGATATACAGTAGTTTCTTGGCATTTAAATGAGGACTTTAGCGATGAAGGATTTGACTGTAATAGCGATGGGACACTAAACTTTAGCGACTACAAAAATTCTGGAAACCTTGACGAATTAATAGGTAGAAGACTTTATCCTAAATATGAACTAGATGTAGTTCGCATTTAGAAAAATACGAAATAGCTAATTCTCTAAAAGTTTTAGCTATTTTTTTATTTATACTAAAGTTAAAATTTTATCATATAATTAGTATATGAAAATTGACTTTAGTGAAATTTTCTGCTAAACTATTTTTAAAAATAACGAGGTAAATATGAAAGAAGAAAAAATTTCCCCTATTACAGAAAAGAAAGTTTTAGAAGAACCAACTGAAAAGAAAAATGAAAATCACGCATCTACAGAAGATAAGCAGAAATATGTTAAGTTTGGAAAACTATCAGTGATAATTTCAGCTGCTGTTTTCACTATATCATTGATAACTATTTTGATCCTTTATGCATTAAATGTTAATAAAGATACCATCTATGTTTTACAATCATTATTCACTCTACTTCCAATATTTCTAATTCCATTAATAGTTTTAGGACTACTAAATATGAAGAAAAAAAGAAAAGGACTCTTTATAGCAAATATAACCCTCACTGCTTTATATTCTTTATCTTACGCATTATTTTTAGTTTCTGCCATAGACGTCTATCTAGGCTATGTTATATTTAACTAGTTTCACTGCTGACTATTTCAGCAGTTTTTTATTTCCACATAAAAAAATAGTATTTAAATATTGCACAATGTCATTTTTTATGCTAATATATCTTGTTAATTTTTAGGAGAGAAGAATATATGAAAAAAAGAATTATTATGACATCTATCATTTTACTATTAGTGTTTTTTACTAGCAGCATAATCTATATGTCAGCGAAAGAAAAAAATGGCGAGAATGGCGAAAATATCATAGAAGCAGAGATAGTAAACAAGGTATATCTTAGCGATATAGATTATCTAGAAGAAAGCTATGTTAAAGATGGTTATAAAATATTAAATGATAAGAATCATGCTAGCGGCTATATTTCACTAAAAATAGAAGATGAAAGGAAAACTTTTCTGAAAGGCGTGAGCACTTGGGCATCATCTGAACTTATATATGATATAACGAACCTACCTGAAAATATGAAATATTTTCAAACTTATATCGGAGTAGAAGCTACCCAAGATATACCAGACTCTAACAATGGAGCTATGGTTTCTTTCCTAGTTTCATCTGATGGCGGAGTTAATTACACAGAGATAGAACTAACTGAAGGCGTGACGAGCATGAAGATGCAATACTATATCAATGCAGTAAGTATAAACATAGACATCACTGACATCACACATATAAAGCTGAAGTCTGATGCTATAGGGAGTAATTTTTGGAGTCATTGGTATGATGAAGTAGTTTTAGCAGACGCAAAATTCATATCTGCTGAATACACTGGTGATGAAGAAAAAGTTTATGAAAAAATAAAGACAGAAGCAGACTACAAAACCCTGCTTTCTAAAAATTTTAACTATGACTATGATGAAGCATATAGAGAAAATCTATTAAAGCTAGAATTCGTAGAAAATGTATCATATGATTATTTACAAAATTTTGTGGCTATAAAAGATGAATATAAAGAAATCATTAACTGGCTATTTGATGACATAGAAAATTTACAATTATTTATTCACGGCGGCACTCCAGATGGGAATTATATTCAAACGCTAATTCAACTTAGTGATTTATATCAAGAATATAAAGCTGATCTTAATAGTGATTACATCATGGAAAATGGAGAACCCTTCTCTTCATTATCGAAAAGATTGATGATTTCTCTAGCATTAACTCATAGTTCTAGTGTAGGATTCTGGGCAGGCGGCGTTTCAGGCGAATCGCTAGATCCTAATAATTCTGATGCTCTAGTTAGATATAAGACACTGAAAGAGATGTATTTCGCAGGATATTTAGAAAATGAAGTTTTCGAAAATTTACATGTGGAAGAAATGAGATTCGTCACTAATTCTATAATGGACGATGAAAGTTTTTTATGGCTGAATAGATTCGCTGCTAAAAACAATACCTCATCTTCACATAACCCTTATACTTATATCACATATGGAAATGGATTCGATTATACATTAGACGAATACTATAGTGAAGAGAATTATGAATATTGGGATGAAAAATATAATCTTTCAGAGTATGGAATCACATATGAAAAAGGCTATCCTAAAACATGGATAGTATTCGAAGAAGGTGGCGTGTGCGGGGCTCTTTCTAAGGTGGGCGCTAGTCTTCAAAACATATTAGGAAAGCCTTCCTCTGTAATATCTCAGCCCGGACATGCTGCATATATAATATATAATTTAAATGATGAAGGCGATGCGTATTGGAGCATTTATAATGATATTACCAGCTGGAAGCAATCAGGAAAGACTGAAAAATTATCGGTAAGAATGCCAAATGGTTGGGGCTCACATGATTATGACACCCAATGGGCAGCTTCATATATCATTTTAGCTCAAGCTGCCCTAAATGATTTTGATAATTATGTAAAAGCGGAAGAAATCTTACTTTTAGATAAACTATTTGATAGTGATGAAGCTAAAAGAGAAGAAATATATAGAAAAGCGCTAACCGCTCAAAGCTTTCACTTCGATGCATATTATAACTTAGTTCAGTTATATACTGATAGCGAAGTGAAAACTGAAGAGGAAAAATTAGCACTTGCTAAAGAGATTTCAGAAAATTTAAAATACTTCCCTCTTCCTATGTATCACCTAATCGAGATGCTAATAAATGATTTAAGCGGCACAGAGAATAAAGCAAGCGGCGAAATATTACTCCAAAATGCACTTAAAAACTCATCTAATATCTCCAATGAAGAATTTATTCAAGCCGCTGACTGCAGAAGCGTAGCAAACTACCTATTAGGCACTGCGGATGTGGCTATTGCTAGCTTCAGCTTCGATGGCGAAAATGCTAATTCTATCTTACTATCTTCTAAATACGAAACTAGTAATGTTAGATGGGATTATAGTTTAGACGGCGGTGAAAATTGGACTGCTACCCAAGAAAAAAATATAAAACTAACTAGCAGTCAACTTTCATCGATTACAGCAGAAAATGATATTTTAGTTCACATAGTGGGCACTAGCTATACGCCAGAAAATATATTGACTATAGATATTACTAATCAAAGTGCACCTTCTAACTACTACTTGAATGACTATGAAAACAAAATATATAATCTAAAAGAAAATGCCGTATGGTATAACTCTAATACTAATGAATGGACTGCATTTTCAGTAGCTGAGCCTACCTTCACTTCTACTACAAGCATTAGAGTGAAATACGCTTCATCTGGCAGCATGCTTGCTAGTGGCGAAGTGACTTGTAATTTTACTGCAGATAGCAGTGACGATGCTAATATGTATGTCAAATTATCAAGATTAAGCATACATGACTACTGTTCACAAAACAGTGAAAATGAAGGCGCTGGTAAGGCGATAGATGGAAACATTAACACTATCTGGCATAATAACTATGGTGGTGAAAATAATAAATATATTACTTTGAAAATCGATAGCACTATAAAGCTGTCATCTATAGAATACTATCCTAGACAAAGTGGAATTAATGGAATCATTAATGATGGTGAGGTGCACATCAGTCAGGATGGAGTTAATTGGACTCTTGCCGCATCGTTTGAAAATTTACCTACTAATAAGGATAAGAAAACTATCTATCTAGATAGCTCTATAGAAGCAAGTTATGTAAAAATAGTAGCTACTAAAACCAGCGGGGGAACAGGAGGATTTATCACAGCAGCTATGATAAACTTATTCGAAGACAAACGCTAAAAAAATAATCTAAAAAAACTAAGCCTATATAGACTTAGTTTTTTTAAACTCTATGCTAATACTACTTCACCTAAAGTGATAGTGACATCACTTAAAATTCTGAAAACATACTCATATTCATTCTCGCTAGTTTTAGTCCTATATTCAATGCTTTCGCCATTTACCAAAACTCCTCTTTCTATGCTCGAGAATTTATAACCTTCCTCTAGTTTCACCTTTATAAATAACGCACAGTTTTCATATATACTTTCTATCTTGTGCTCCTCTGTAGCATTTTTAGTAGAATTAAAATAATGCTTAGTTCCCACACCTTCATACCTAGTGCCCACAGTCACCAGTTCTATATGACTTCCTTCTAGCTGCGTCTCTACTGCTAGCGAATAATTAATAGAACTTTTATCGCTATTACACCCTGCTATAGCCACTCCTACGAAAAGCATAATAGCTATAATAATAAATTTGTTAAAAAAGTTTCTCATATTCCCTCCCTCTTTTACTAGCTTTCCTTTTAATTGCTTTTCTTATATTTTTAAGCGATCTCTGGCAATGTTAAAGTATTGTTTACATATTCATAATAAGCGCTTATCGTTTTAGTCGCCACTTCTTTATATTTCCCATCCACTAATAGCGTTTCTATAAAGCTATATTTCACTAGCGATATTTTGTCTTGATAAAACTTAATAGCTATTTTGTCAAATTTAGTAGAGTCATCTTCTCTGCTTTTTCTATCATTATATTCATTAAGTCCGCTCTTTCCATCATTATTATCCACTCTAAAGTATTCATATACTCTCAGATTTTCGATATACTCTTCATATTCATTCACGCTGATTTCTGATCTGATGTAATTTTTATCAGCCTGTTTAGCATATTCATAATAGCCTGTCGCTGTTTTCTCGAAGTAATATACTTTCACACTTTCCACTTCGCCTACTACTGTTTTTTCTTCTAAATATGTAATATCCCCATCTATTTTTATAGTAGTGAATATTTTTTCATCATTTATATTCTCCTCTGATGTGAATGTAAAATCTTCATCGTAGTTCTTAGTGTTATTATACGCCGCTGTCAATTTTTCTTCACTGCTGAAACTTTGCCCAACGAAAACATCATAATCAGCTAGACTTGGTTTTATCACGCTGGTAGGATCAAACACTCCTGTAAAATACAGCACCGCAAGTACTCCACCTACTAAAAGCACTGTCCCTAAAATAAAGCTCAATAATTTTTTCATAAAAACCTCCTTTTTACTAATAATATTAAACTGAATCTATTGATTAAAATCATATTATCATATTTAATTATCCTTGTCAAAAAATAATTAAAAAAACTAAGCGTTTCTAGCTTAGTTTTTATTTTTATTTACCTGTTATTTTGGCTGCTTCAATATTAACTTCCATATCTTTTATAGTCCCATCAGTAGACATATAACTAAAAGTTATAGTGATATCTTTAGTCACATCTACAACCATCACATCTTCAGCAACAAAATCATATCTATCGAAAAATTTTAAACCATACTGCCCCTTGCCGCCTTGAAACTGAGCTATTTTAGTCGTTTCAGGATAGTCATCGTTCCAAAGATATAAATATAAATCTGGGTCACTTTGAACGCTATGTTCATTCTCTATTTCGAATCCTATTTTGTCATTTTGAGTAGCTTCTGTATCGAAGTCAGATAAATTAACATCTAATTTCAAGGTGTTAATCCCATACATATTAGCTTCGCTACCTACTTTCACTAGACCTACAGAACCTCTGCTATTTCCATGCACAGCTTCAGTTTCCATATTTTCCCATGGGTTTTGAAGACTTACTTCGCTTGAAGCGTCAGCGCTAGATTGAACTACCCATTTCCATTCATTTTCTCCGCCTGTACTAGTCGGACCACATGCTGCAAGGAAAAGCACCACTGGAACGATCAACACTAATAACAACATTTTTAAACTTTTCATAATATCCTCCTATAAAACTATAATAACATATTTTTTCCAAAAAACAAAACGTTTGCAGCTTTTCTTTATTATTTTACTATTACGCTTTCTTTTAATAATATATCTCATCTTGTGAAAATAATTCATATATCTAAAATTCTTTTATTGCTAGACATATTAATGAAAGTATTATAAAATAGAAGTGAGGTGCATAATGAATATTCAGTTAAATCATAAAGAGTTTAAAAAAAGTCAAAAAACTAAAAAGCATAATATCGCGCTAATATTAGAAAATTTTCAGCAGCCAGAAAACATAGGTAGCGCATTTAGAATAGCTGACTCTTTCAATATAGAAAAAATTTTTATCATATCTGATAGTTCATTAGATCTGAAGAAAATCAATAAAATATCTAGAAGCTGCCTATCGCACATCGATTATGAAATAACTACCGAATCAACAGAAGTGGTTAATAGGCTAAAAAGCGAAGGGTATAATATTTTCGCGTTAGAAATCACTAATAGTAGCCTACCCTTAAGAAAATATGACTTTTCGCATTTCAAGAAAATAGCTATAATAGTAGGAAATGAAAGAAATGGAATAAAAAGTGAAACGTTAAATTTAGTAGATGATAGCTGTCACATAGATATGTATGGGAACAATTCATCTATGAATGTGAGTAGTGCACTAGCTATCGCCATCTATAAAATAACTGAAGATTTGCTTAAAAATAATGAAACCAATAGCAACTTAAAAAACAATATATAAAATATTATTGAAATAGCGATTTTTAATTTTTTTATTAATTTAACTGCTTTTTTCACAAAAATGTGGTAATATTTATCTATAAACAAAAAAGGAGTAAATTATGAAAAAATTAGTTGTTATTACTGGTGCTAGCTCTGGTTTCGGAAAGGCATTAGCAGAAGAATTTAATAAAGCAGGATATCCTCTTTTATTAGTATCTAGAAATATGGAAAAAATCAGAGGACTAAATCTAAAAGACGCTATCTGTGAAGATGTAGATGTCACTGACTTAGTAGCATTTAAAAATGCAGTTAGAAAGGCTGAAAAAGTATATGGAAAAACTGACCTTATGATAAACAATGCCGGCATAATGCTACTAGGGAACATTGAATCACAAAATGCTGATGAATGGAAAAAAATGTTAGATGTAAATGTTTTAGGTGTAATGAACGGAATGCAAATTGTAATGAATGATATGAAAGAAAATAAATGTGGAACTATAGTAAACATATCATCAATAGCTGGAGTTAAACCATTTGGTAATCACGCAGCTTACTGCGCTACTAAATATGGCGTAATAGGTTTAAGCGAAGTGGCAAGAATAGAAATGGCTCCTCATAATGTGAGAGTGATGCGTATCTGCCCGGGAGCAGTGAACACTAATTTATTAAGTCATACCACAGATGAAGGCATCAAAAAAGGATACAATGAATGGCGAGACACATTAGGTGCTAATAGCATCACTGTAGAAGATATAGCTAAAACTATAAAATTTGCTTATGAAATGCCACAAGGCGTGAATTTAAGAGAAATCCAAATAGCTGACACTAAACAAGACGGCTAATCTCCCTTCTGTAAAACTAAAAAAACTAATCGAAATATGATTAGTTTTTTTGTTTTTATTCATTTCTTATTTTCTTAAATCTCCATATAGCAAAGCCGGTCAACAAGAGTGTCACCGCTAAATATAAAGATATGACCACCCCTAAACTAAGCGTGTTGTCGAAAACTACAGCCTTAAGCCCGAAAGCTTCTGCAAAATCATTTTCTAAAATACTATTGGAAATACCAATATTTTTTTCTATATTCAGTAGAAATATTCTTCTAAAAATCAGTGTGCCGCCAGCAAATGGAAGCATATTAAAAATACTTGCCAGCGTATCGCCGAACATACTGATAGGCATGTAAGCTCCTGAAATGAAACCTATCAAAACGCCAAGTATAGCGCCTAACGCCCCTAAAGCTTGTTCATTTTTTAGGAAAGATACTATAAGAAGCATAAACATATTAGAAAATATTAATACCGCTAACATCGCTAATAGTATATATAAAAATTGTAAAATTGAAAAACTTATACCATATAATATTAAAAAATATATTTCAAAAAATAATATAAATCCTGTTAACACTATAAGCCCAACTATTACAGAACTAACTAGATAGCTCAGTAAAAGAGTAGTTCTTTTCACTGGCGCTACTAGAAAGGAATTAAAGGCTTTGTTTTGCTTATCTTGAACCATCAAGCCTAGTGTGACGAGCGATAAAGTAATAGCGCCCACTGGCACTACCGCGGCGAACATAATACTATCTGCTAAAAATTTGCTGTCTTTTTCTCCGATATTCATCCCCATCTTTTCGAGCACGTCTATATACTGAGCAGAATTCATATCTTGAAAAATCAAAAAATGCAACAACACTATAATCAAAACGCTAAGTGTAGCAAAAAATACATTAGATTTGGCGCGATAAAAATTCTTTATATTTCGGTCAATTAACCCAAAAAATGCTTTCATTGTTTTCACTTTCTCCCTACTATATTTACGAACACGCTATCCATGTCACCCTTTTTCATCTCGAAACTATGAATATATTCTTTCACCTTTTCTAAAATGTCTATAGCATCCTTATTATTCTTTATCATTACTTCATAGGTGTCTGCTACCACCTTAAAATTAGGAAGCAATTTTTCTATCTTTTTTTCAAACCCAGAATTTACTACTAATTTTAAAACGTCTGAGCTAAATTTACTTTTTAACATTTGCGGCGTATCTACGCAAACTATTTTTCCAGCATCTATTATAGCCACTCTGTCACTACTTTCTGTTTCTTCCATATAGTGAGTAGTCAATATGATAGTCAGCTTTTCTTTTTCTTTTAATTCCTTTATTAAATGCCATAACTCTATACGGCTCTGCGGATCAAGTCCAGTGGTCGGCTCATCTAAAAATAATATTTTAGGACTAGTTAGTAGAGCTCTGGCTATATCTGCCTTTCTCTTTTGACCGCCACTTAGCTTTCCATATCTTTTATTTATAAATTCTGTCATGCCTAAATCAACTGCTAATTTAGCCACCTTCTGCTTAATCTCATTTTTATCTAATTTATAAAAAAGCCCTCTTGATATTAAATTTTCTTCTACAGTTAATAGTGAATCTAATACATTGCCTTGAAATAATACTCCAATATTTTGCTTTATGCTATTATCACCTTTTCCTAAATTATCACCTAAAATGTTAACTTCTCCACTAGTCGGCTTGAGCAGTGTGCATAGCATATTTATGGTAGTGCTTTTTCCCGCACCATTTACTCCTAGCAGACAGAAAAACTCCCCTTCATATATCTTAAGATCTATGCTATCTACTGCATTTACATCAGCTTTAGCATACTTTTTCACTAATTTACTTATATCTATTACTACTTTTCTTTCATTTTCCATACATTAATTATAACATAAATTATGAAAAATAACTTTATAATTTAGAAATTTTAGGTCAATCGTTAAAAAAATCAGCCCATATTGAACTGATTTATTATATTTTTAATTTC
>CAYJMU010000001.1:0-2135 GCA_964371605.1 uncultured Lachnospiraceae bacterium | reverse complement strand
TCCTAAAGTTTTCTTCCTCTTCATTTTGGCGTATGTGACTAAAATCACGACCACATCTATTATAAAACAAAATTGGGACATTATCAGCAGCGTAAGAATAGCTTTGGATGAAAAATTTTCTCTATTCCTAATTAACGCTCCGCTAGCGTGCGATCCACTTAAAAGCATAATGCTACATGAAAGAAAAAACATAATAATTGTTATATATATGGTGAATAGAAATGACGCCATGATAGCTCCCCATAAAAACATTAACGCGTGTGGCAACATATGAAAAAATTTTACTTTGACGCTTATTTTAAGAAAATCGTGTCCTTCTTTTTCTTTTAAATTTTTCATAATATCTATAGCAGATAACACAAACAATATTATAGAGAGCAGCGCTAAAGCTATGCTTAATGCTAATACTAATGAAAAATACTCTTCATTTAGTGATGGCAGAATGAATGAAATGCTTATGCTTAATAAAAAAACAATGAATGGATATAAATATATACTTATCTTTTTCATATTCCCTCCTTTCTTAATTTATTCACTATATGGCTGATTTGCGAAATTGAAAAATCCTATTTCATCATCTTCATACTCTGGATAAAATTCATAAAAAGACTGTGGCACATAAGGAATAACTTCATGCTCAGGCAAGCTAGCACCTAGCTTTTCTATTCTATCTTGAAGCTCTAAACTTATTTTTTCGCCCGCCTCTTTCCTTTTTAATTTTTCATCGAACTTCACTGGCTCGCCTACATTAATAGTTTTTAATTTATTTCCTATATACACAGGGTAAAATGATATGTTTTTTCCAGTTTTATTATAATATAATCTCGCTATGTCCACGAAGCCCTGATGAAAGCTATGTACATATTTTCCATATCGTAAATGCTTTTCGGGAAAAATTACTAAACTTTTACCACTTATTAGCGTATTTAAGCTTTCTTTAAATGTATTGAGCAAAGCTTTACTACTTTTATTTACCACTATAAATCTCTTATTTTTTTTGATCAGCGGCTGAACTAAATTCACTATTAACTTAGCTGTCTTTCTAGTTTTCTTCTTGTTTTCACTAGACCTGCCCACTAACATATCATGAAAAAAATAATTAGTTGAGTTAGCCTTACTAGTCATACCACTAGTCACCCATACTTTTTTAGGCACCTTCAAATATTTTTGCATGACTACTGGCCCAAGTATTCCGCTGTGATTAGCTATAAAAATAGCAGGCTCTGATGGATTGCTACTACCATCAGAAAATACCACCTTTCTTTTTTTATATATAAAACCTGCTATGAAGTTTACTATGCCATAATAAATTTCTCTAAACATAAGCTTTTCCGCCTTTAATAATTAACGTTTTATTTTTCACTTGTACTTTCACTAATTTTTTCTATTTTAGAAAATAATAGTTGTAAAAGTTTAACTCTTTTATATTTAAGTTCTCTTCTTTTGAAAAAAAATTGCTCCACTCCTGACCATACGAATACCCAGCTAGCGATCAAAAAGAATTCATACAATAATCCAACCTTATCATATAGGAAGAAAAAATTAAGTGACAAAATAGTGGTTCCTATCAAAAATAATAATAGTGACATCTTGATAGTTAGATTTTCCTGCTTCCTAGTGACATATACTTTTCTAGATACCGTCTTTTCTAGCGCATTAGTGAACCTTTCTCCGTCTTCACATTTCGTTTTAATAATGATCTCGTCCTCACTATCCATAAACATAGCATTACGCTCTAGTATAAACATCGCATCTTCACTGATTTTTTCGCCTGAAAAAACTTTACTCTCATCCATATCTAATATGATTTCATTATCCTTATAATTATACTTTTTTTCTAACTGCTTTTCTTTTTCTCTAAATTTATTCATACCATCATAATATAAAAAAAAATGAGCAAAAGTCAACTTACTACTAGAAATATAAACATATCTCTTCTAAAAAACGATAGCCAAACGACATTTTCTGCCATAAAATATTATTTCTTGCTTTCATTCTTAATATTTGTTAATCATAAAGAACTAAAAATAAACATGGGATTCTTTTAGTTAGAGAAGTGTAATATAGTAAGTCTTTTTGAGAATGTAGCCATTGACAATTTTATACCTATAGGTTATAATAAAAATATTAGGAGA